>JAZNFU010000341.1:0-1550 GCA_045576135.1 Eubacteriales bacterium | reverse complement strand
CACAGAACGACATGGCTACGATCCGACTTCAGGATAGCTGATTGGATATACGCGCCGCGGCTCGCTCGGAGCTTATTCCGTCGCGCTCGGTAATCCTTCCGATGCGGATATCCGTATCAGCGACCACCCCGAGCGTCATATCGCACTCGGCGTCAAATCCCGACTCAAAAAGCATAGGGGCATCTACTATGACGCACTTTTTTCCTGCCGCTGACAGCTCCTTAATAATTTGCCTTGTTTTAGCAAGTATATGCTTATGGGTTATAGCATTAAGCACTTCGTGCTTGCTTTTATCCGAAAATACTATCCGCGATAGCGCCGAGCGGTCAAGCGCTCCGTCCGATCTCAACACGCCCCCACCAAACACGTCGGTTATTTGCTTAAGACATTCGGTGCTGTGAGATATCATATCGTGATAAACCGCGTCGGTATCTATGACCGGAATTCCGCGCGCGGAAAACATATTCCCCACGTATCCCTTTCCAACGCCGCTTCCGCCGCACAAGCCTACGATTTTCAGATATATCACCCCACTGAATAAATTATACATTTATTATACAATAATTTTAAATAAAAAGTCAAGTAAAATTATCAACGCGGCATTTTTTCGAATATATTGATATACGAAGGGGGATTTTTATGGAACAAACGAATTTTTCTCATAGCTTCTTTGCGGCGCAGAACAGCTACCTTGGCTTTATTAATCATTTTCCAAAAATTTTCAACTCAAAAGAGTACAAGAAAATATTCGTGCTTAAGGGAGGACCCGGCACGGGAAAAAGCAGTCTTATGAAAAGATTGGCAAAAAGATTTTCCGATGCCGAGCTAACCGGGATTTACTGCTCGTCAGACCCAAGCTCGCTCGACGGCGTAATAATTTCAAAGGGCAATTCGCGCGTCGCCATACTCGACGGTACAGCACCTCACCAAAGAGATGCGACGATTCCGGGTGCGATAGACGAATTGATAAACCTCGGCGAGTTTTGGGACAGTGGAATACTCGAAGAAAAAAGAGATGAAATTTTATCGCTTTTGGCTCGAAAAAGCGAATACTACGAATCCGCATATGAGTTATTATCGATCGCGGGAACGTTTGCACGAAGGATGAAAAACACCTTGACGGGCTGCTTTGATTTTGAGCGAGCAGAGATAAAAATCACCAAAATTCTCGACGGGGCGGATGTCGGTAAATGCCGGGGAGGAGATTTTTTACTCTCTTCATTCGGAAAGGACGGATACCTGACGCCGCGGTGGGCAATAGCGGCAATCGATAAAGCGTTCAGGATTGACGGAAAATACCTTTCAGCGCATATCCTTACGAAAATGCTCCGTGAACGGCTTCACACACGCGGGATAAAGAGCATCGTTTTTCCCACCCCTCTGTGTCCTGAGGACACCGAATGCGTAATTTTAAGTAAAGGCGGAAAAAGGATAGCGTACACTACCCGTTTTGGAGAAAACGAAATATCCGCCGACGAATACGTTGATTTTTCGTCGGGAAAACTGTACGAGCTTGAGCTTTATTCCAAGGAACGCGAAAAATACGAATC
>JAZNFU010000340.1:0-3798 GCA_045576135.1 Eubacteriales bacterium | reverse complement strand
GGTTTCTGATTTAGAATAAACTTTATCGCTCTTATAATTCGCATCACGCTTTTTGGCTTCACCACGAGTCATAGTGACGGTGTTTCTGTCCCCGGCTTCACGAGAAAATTGAATTTTTTCGTCAGATGTGTTGACTTTTTCGGAAAAATCGAGTATACTGTTATTGGAAGATTTGTCGTTAACAGTCGCCAACCACTCGTACAGTTGGGGATTAACTTGCGATAAATCTTCTTTTTTGTATTCAACGGCAATGGCACGATTGTTTATAAGATTTTTAATGTAATTAGCTTTACTTGGAACAACCGCCATAACAAGTTGATATTCCGTGTTTTTTGAATTTATATCTTTAACTGTATTTAGCTCTATTGAAATAACACCATTATTCCCCTTCCTGTTTGGAATTAAAGAAATGACATTCAATCTTCCGTTATCCAATCGAATAATAGTTTCCGGAGAAGCGATAAAATTCGGTAATTGTTTCATTAAATCACCATAATTATGATAGTGTCCTTTGAGAGCTCCCTCGTGTCGTGTAGCAAGATAAAACGCATCAAATCGTATAACTATTTCGAGATTTTTTGCATCTTTTACATTATCCAATATTACTGCCGGTGTGTCTTTTGCTATAGAAATAAAGGTGCCGTTATTCTTTATAGCCTCGTCTTCTGTCATATTCATAACTCTATCAACATTTTCTGAAAGCGAAAGGTTATTCATACGAGAGAACGATATTCTCTCCTCGCTAACGTGCATATTTCCGCTATCCGTGTTGGTTAGCGGTGTTTTTTTGTCGTTTTGGTCGGATTTAGCGTCTTCGGTGACGTTATCTGTTCCGGGGGCGGTTACGCCGTCTTCCGAGGTTTGTTGAGCTTCTGCGGCTTTTTTCTTTTCGTCCTCGGACCTTTCACCGAGAATTTTAGCTATCAGCTCACGGTTGCCTGCGGCTTCGGCTGATTAGCCAACACCAACCCAAACATAACACGCCACAAGCTATATAAATCGGCATATTTCCGCCCGTTATCTTTTGCAAAGTCGCACTTTACTGCAAGATACCGAACAAAAATCTACTCGATTTATATCAGCTTGTGGTTCGAAGAATTTTAAAAAGACAGATTTTGTACGAGGCGAGTCGAAAATTCGAAGAAATATGCAGATATTTAGAGGATTTTGGGCGACGCATCGTACAAAATATACTTTTTAAAACGTATTCTGTTTGGGTTGGTGTTGGCTACGGTAAAGCCTTTCGGCTTCGACAAGGCGGCGGTGCTCCGCTCTGGCGGCGCTGTCACCTATATTTTTCAGCATCTCAATAAGCGATTTTATCTTATCAATGATTTTGCCGGCAAGGGACGCATCCTCTCTTACGAGCTTGTTTATAAACTGCTCGTTGCCGAGAATAGCCTCGGACATCTTGGCGTTTACCTCGCTAATGAGCTTAGCGTATATCCGCTGTTCTTGCGCGGTGAGCTGCTCACCGTTATCAAACTTAGCGAATATATTTTTAACGTCACTATCGGTAATACCGTAGCCGCTGTCGATTACGTCTTGAATAGCCTTTGAGCATTCACTTTTGTTTTTTTATTTCGATCTTCACGTTAAGCTTATTTTTGCCGACAGCAAGATAGGTGCGGTAATGACCGTTGCGATTTGCGCAAAGCCTATCCAAATCCTCAATAACTCCGTCCGTTTCGTATCTGCACGACCAGCCTTCGTATAATATAACAAGCGAATGGTCACAAACCAAAATTTCAGGCATACACTCACCGTCAAAGCAAAATGCAGGCAAGCAAAATCCCACATCATCCTCTCCACAAATTTCAATTTCTACACCTGTATTTCCAACCTTATAATACTCCTTGACACACCGTTCACCGCAAAAATGACAATTTAAATTTACATAAGCGGCATTTTCGGCGGTCCTTGCGTCAACAATCTCATAGCGAACACCGTTTTCGGCACTCAAATGCCACACGTCGTCCGAACATATTGCGCATCCGAGTGACAAAGCATTCGGCTCATCGATATCCACCGTATAATGCGGATGGCTCGGACACGGGCAGGATAAACAAATTGCCGACGGAGCATCTGCACGGTGTACGCGCCCAAGTCCGTTCGCATCGAACTCGGGATCTGCATTAAAATCAAATTCAAGACCGTATCCGCCCGCCTTTACAAAAAGCTTATGGAAGCGCTCGGATGTTTTCGTTATACACGGTGTTTTATCGTTTTGCCGCTCAAAAGCGATTCCGTCATCGCTGATCAAATATGCCGCCCAAAGATTAGAAGCAACAGTTATCATATATTTATCAAAGTATGCGTACCTCTCACAGCCGTACTGCGTTTCGGGCAGAAAACGGTTTTTAATATGCCGTATAGGTTCTTTGTTCAACCATTTTTCAGTAACGTCAAGCGCTCTTGCCGATGCAGCCTTGAATTTTGCGGCGAGGTCGGCATTCCCCTCTTTTGAATATCGTTTTGCCTCATATTCAAAAACAGCTACGAGCCACGCCTCGTTATGCAAAAACTGATTACTTCTTCCTCCAAACCCCATTTCTCCGTTTGGTGATTGCATACCGAGAGTGATAAGTCCCGCTTTTTTCAACGCCTCGTCTATTCTTTTGTAATGCTTTCCGCGATAACCTTGATTGAGAAGCAAAGAGAAAAGACCGCGCGGTACGAGATCGTACATTATAGGCTGATATACATCGGAGGTTGCTTCATCACAATACATACCGTTTTCGTCAAGCCAACGAAGCTGTTGCGCGAGCTGCAGCTCAACAAATTTCATATCCCCGCCTACGCCACAAACAACTCTGAAATATTCGCTGACAGCCGAAAACAGCGCCCAATTTCTGACATCGTCGGTAACCGCCGTCGCGAATTTGCTATAACAACTCTCCGCCACTATGGAAGACAATTGCTCCCGCCAAAATTTTATCTTTTCCTTTGGAACCGAGGCAGAGCTCTCAACCTCACTGATACAGCAGACTATTTCCCTTACCGAAAAATCATTTGCCGCCTTAACACGTGGAATCTCTTGACAACACAAATCCATCATTTCGATAAAAGCAGGAAGCAAATCACCCCGTCTTCCGTTCGCTATCAAAATTCCGATATTAGAGGTAAGACGAGGAAATCCGTGCTCCTTCAAGCCCGTTTCCTTAACTCTGTCAAAATAGCGGAGAATGTGCTCATCCGAATATGCGGACAAGGCTTTTTCCATTAAATCCAAATACTTTTCTAACATAAAATACTCCTCATGCCATAGTTCGCAGCATATTTTGAGTAACCTCATAGCGCGTCGCAACGCCCGATATATACGCAAAAAATTCAGAGAGCATATACTCGCCGAGCCTTACCGCCTCGTCTCCCGCACTTCCGGCGATATGTGGAGTCAAAACACAGTTGGATAGGGTTAAAAACGGATGTCCCGGCTCCGCAGGCTCCGGCTCGGTAACGTCTAACAGAGCTGTCAGGTCGGGGCGCTCACGCAATGCACGAACGAGGTCCTCTTCAACGACCTGTGCACCTCGCCCCGTGTTGATAAACACGGCGTTTCTTCTCATAAGGCTAAAATGCTCGTAACGAAGCATTCCTTTTGTTTTTTCGTTATCTGCCAAGTGATTAGATACGACGAATGCACGTTGAAACAGATCGGTAAGCCCGCATTTTTCAACACCGAGCTCCAAAGCCACTTCATCCGGTAGGAACGGATCGAAAACTATCACTCGCAACCGATACTCCTGAAGCCGACGAATGACCAAACGACCGACCATTCCCGCACCGATAATACCAACC
>JAZNFU010000339.1:0-3276 GCA_045576135.1 Eubacteriales bacterium | reverse complement strand
GGTATCAATACGCTCACAGATTTTCGAAAGAAGCCGTTGAAGCTGTTCTTCGTTAAGCGTAGTCGGTGTTCCGCCGCCGATATAAACGGTGGTTATTTTCATACCGAGCTCCGCTATGTTATCAAAGGTTTTGTCAAGGTCGAAAGCAAGCGCGTCAAGATAGTCGTCAATCATTGACAAAAGCCTTGGAGTCGTATACGAAACGAAGCTGCAATACGCGCATCGCGATGGACAAAACGGTATCGAAATATAAAGCGATGCTGTATTTTTGCCCATTTTTTTGATTATTTTCTGCTCCGTAGATGCTACGCCGGTTGCAAGCGCCGCCTTTTGCGGATGTAAAAAATACTCGTCGCGCAGAATTTTCTTGGACTTTAAAATACCCTTACCGTCGGATAGCAAGCCGAGAGCTACCTTTGCCGGACGAACACCGGTCAGAATTCCCCAAGGTGGCGTATGACCGAGAAGCTCCTTTCCGAGCGAGAAAAGAGCGCGTCCGACTGCAACGCCGCCTGCTGTGGAAATGAGTATGTTTTCGTCCGCCAAAACCGTAGCCCACCCCTCGCAAAAGCGGTCGTTGAGCTTGAGCGTTACGTCCGCGGCTTTTCCGCCGGGGACGTCGTAAACCTTAACGGTTACCTCGGGCACGTCCTCGCCCGACGTCTCACCCTCACCGAAGGTAGCACCCGGAAAAAACACCATACACAGCGTCTGAACGTAGAATTTATTTATTTCTCCCTCAATTTTGAGTATCATAAATTAACCTCAATACGTTTCGTTATTTTTTGAGCACCTGCGAGTGCATCACTATCGTTACCGGTCCGTCGGTCACCATATGCGTTTCCATATCAGCGCCGAAAACTCCCGTAGCGACCGAGTCAAGCTTGGTTTTTAAAAGCTCCGAAAAACACTCGTAAAGAGCCATAGCGGCACCGGGTGCTTCAGCGCGAAGATAATCGGGTCTGTTTCCCTTTGCATAGTTGGCGCAAAGAGTAAAATTCGAAACCACGAGCGCACCGCCCCCGATATCCGTAACCGAGAGGTTCATTTTGTCGTTTTCGTCCGAGAAAATGCGAAGCTTTGAGATCTTTTCGCACAAAAGCGAAGCATCCTCTCTCGTATCACCCGACTCAACACCGAGCAAAATATAAAGCCCCTTGCCGATTTTTCCCGACTCGACGCCGTCCGCGATGACGGTCGCGGACTTCACTCTTTGCAATACTGCTATCATAAATTCTCCTTAGCTTGAATATCCGCGCTTTACCGAATGCACGGATTTTACAGAGCGCAAGCGCGAAACTATGGCGTCGAAGTGCGAGGTGTTCTTACATTCAACCGTAAGATTTATCGCAGACGTGCCGTCCTTGCCGACTTGCGTGTTGATTTGTGTTATAGATACCTTCATATCGGCAAGAGCCATAGAAATTCCCGCTATTACGCCTATTGCGTTATCGGCGATAACCTGAAGCTTTGCCTGATAGGTTTCGTTAGGATGCTGAGCATCCGGCTTGTCCCAATGCGCCGTCACCCAACGCGAAAGATTTTGCTCGTTATGCCTCGAAATATCCACGTTGGGACAGTCTGTTTTATGAATCGAAACGCCGAAGCCTCTCGTTATATATCCGATTATCTTATCGCCGGGGAGGGGGTTACAGCATTTAGCGAACTTAATCTGGAATCCGCTTTCACCGTCGATTATAACTCCGCCGTTTGAACGGTTGCGCTTGATAATATTGTTGATTTTAACCTGCGAAAGCTCCTCCTCCGCGGTTTTCGGAGAATCCTGAGCGCTGAGCTTTTCAATTTCTTCCCTGATTTTCGGCATAAATCGCTGAAGGGTGATTCCGCCGAAGCCGAGAGTATTGTAAAAGTCGTCGGTGTTGCTGATTCCCACGCGCTTTGCGACCGTGAGAATAATATCCGAAAGCTGCGCCTCGGTATAAGGCTTTCCGAGCTTTTTGAGCTCCTTTTCAACCTCTGCCCTTCCGACCTGTATGTTTTCGGCTCTCTTTTCCTTTTTGAACCACTGTCGAATTTTACTTCTTGCCTGACCGGTTTTTACGATTTTTAACCAATCTCGGCTTGGGCCCTTTGAGGCTTGCGAGGTTATAATCTCGATTATTTCGCCGTTTTGCGGCACCTTGTCTATCGGAACTATCACGCCGCCGACCTTAGCACCCGTCATTTTGTTACCTATCGCCGAGTGAATCGCGTAAGCGAAATCGATAACGGTCGAGCCCTGTGGCAAGGATATTACGTCGCCCTTAGGCGTAAAGACGAAGGTTTCGTCGTGGAATATATCGGTCTTGAACGAGTGAATAAACTCGTCGGGGTCGCGCGTGTTTTCGTCGGATTCGAGAAGCTGCGCTATCCAACGAAGCTTTTCGTCGATTCCCTTTCCCGCCTGCTCTCCGGATTTGTATTTCCAATGCGCCGCGATACCGTATTCGGCTTCCTCGTGCATCTGTCGGGTTCTTATCTGAACCTCAAACGGAATACCGCTTCTGCCTATTACCGTCGTGTGAAGCGAACGGTAAAGGTTCGGCTTTGGCGTTGAGATATAGTCCTTGAATCTTCCGGGAATGGACTTGAACATCTCGTGGACGAGTCCGAGTGCCGTGTAACATTCAAGCTCGGTTTCAACGACCACGCGAAGCGCGTAGAAATCGTAAATTTCATCGAACTGCTTGTTCTGCGTATACATCTTACGGTACAGACTGTATACCGATTTTACTCTGCCGCCGAGCGTGAAGTGTATATTGTTTTCGGTAAGCTTCTGGTGAAGCTGCTTCTTTGCCTCCTCGATAAAATCTCTGTTCTGACCGAACTTTTTATCGATAGCCTCGTGTACCTCCTCGTAGCCTATTCTGTCGAGGTAGTAAAGGCTCAGATTTTCAAGCTCCTGCTTGATTTTCTGTATACCGAGTCTGTGTGCCAAGGGAGCGTATATATACATCGTTTCCAAAGCAATCTGTCTTTGGCGCTCCTCTCTTTTGGCATCGAGAGTCCTCATATTGTGAAGTCTGTCGCAAAGCTTTATGAAGATAACGCGAATATCGCGGTTCATTGCCAAAAGCATTTTGCGGATATTCTCTATATGAGCCTCCTCCTTATCGGCAATCTCGACCTGAATTATCTTGGTAAGACCGTCGACGAGATTTGCAACGTCCGTACCGAAATCCTTACCCAAAAGCTCAAGATTCGTCTTATCCGCACAATCCTCAACCGTGTCGTGAAGGAGTGCCGCACAGATAGAATCGGTGTCAAGACCGAGGT
>JAZNFU010000338.1:0-2166 GCA_045576135.1 Eubacteriales bacterium | reverse complement strand
AAATTTGCGTAATATTCCTCGCGGGCTTTTCAGGCGTCGGCGGGGCGGTTTTTGTTAAGCTTTTTCCCAAGGCTTTTGAGCGTCGGGAAGTAGAAGCACAAAAGCGTTATGATTGACAAAATCCACCCGATAGGCCAGATAAGGTAAAGGAAGGTGAGATTTCTGTAAAGCGGGAAGACGGCGTAAACCCAAACGAATCTTATCGCGCACATAAAGATTAAGGTCGATACGGTGGCGACCATCGGACGTCCCATACCGCGAAGCGCCGCGCCCATAATCTCGTTTATACCGCATATAAAATAGGTGCTTGAAATTATAATCATTTTTTGCCTTGAATACGCGATAACGACGGGGTCGCTCGACATTATCGAGGATAGCTCCGAGGAGAAGATTGCCGAAAGTGCGCCGAAGAATGCGCCGAGGGCAATCGTGATGGCGATGCCGCGCGTGACCGACTGTGATGCACGCTTTAGGTTGCCGCCGCCGACGTTTTGGCTGACGTAGGGCATAACGGCGATAGAGGTCGCGCAGGATATCTGATAAAGTATTCCGTCAAAATTATTCGCTATCGAAATTCCGGTCGTGGCCTCCGGGCCGAAGGAGTTGACGGTTGCCGTTATGATTACGTTAGCTATCGAGTAAAGCGCTTGCTGAAGACCTGCGGGCACGCCTATATAAAGTATTTCAAGAAGCTCTTTTTTGTAGAATTTTAGGTAGCGAAGCTTGATTTTGACCGTGCCACCGTCCTTTAGAAGCGCTCTGACACCGAGAAACGCCGTAACGCCCCAGGAGATTATCGTAGATACGGCAACGCCCATTATGCTCATATTGAATACGCCGACGAAAAGAAGCGTGAAGGCGCATTTTACAACACCGCCGACCGTGAGATAAACCATCGGTCCTTTCGAGTTTCCGGAGGAGCGAAGGATTGCGGCGCAGAAATTGTAGAGCATCAGAATCGGGATTCCCGCGAAGTACATTCTGAAATAGAGCACCGCGCCCGCCATAAGCCTATCGGGACAGTTCATCCAACAGAGGAACAGCTCAGCGCAGCTAATACCGATAATCGAAAGACCGACACCGCCAACGACGGAAAAGAGCACGGCTGAGCCGATAGCTCTATCTACGCTTTCCTTATCAGCTCTGCCTATGTATTTTGAGATAACGACGTTTGCTCCGACCGAAACGCCGATAAGAAGACCGGTAATCAAGGTTATCAGCGTTGAGCAAGCGCCGACGGCACCCACCGAGTACCCGTCGCTTGAATCAAAGCTTTTGAGCACGGTCATATCGACGATATTGAAAAGGCTCATAATGACGTTCATAATCATTACGGGGATGGCAATTTTCAAAATTCCCCTTGTGATAGAGCCGGATAGCATATTAACTTCGTTCTTACCTAAACTCATACAACCTCCCCTGGCGGACCGAAACGGACGCCGAGATTATTGATTTTTCGTTTGTAAACGTCGGGTGCAACCTCATCACTTATATATTAGCACACGCAAAAAATAAGTCAATAGTTTTTTCCAAAAAACCGACTTCTATCGTTTTTCGAAAAGTTTTTCGGCGTTAAAAATCCTTTATTTTCCTTGTATTTTGGTAAAAGTTATTGCAATTTTGCTTCGTATGTGGTAGAATATACGCGGCTATTAAAAAAGCTTGTTGTTTTTATCAAAAATTTATAGTTCGGAGGTATTGAACGTGGATAAGATTAAAATGACAACACCGCTCGTAGAAATGGACGGCGATGAAATGACTCGCATCATCTGGAAGATGATAAAGGACGAGCTTCTTTTGCCCTTCGTTGAGCTTAAAACCGAATATTACGACCTCGGTCTTCCCGAGCGTGAGCGCACGAAGGACAAGGTTACCTTTGACGCGGCTTACGCTAATCAGAAGTACGGCGTCAGCGTAAAATGCGCTACCATTACACCGAATAAGCAAAGAGTTGAGGAATACAATCTCACACAGATGTGGAAAAGCCCCAACGGCACTATCCGCGCTATCCTTGACGGTACGGTATTCCGCGCTCCCATTATAATTGATTCCATCAAGCCCGTAGTGCGTAACTGGAAAAAGCCTATAACTATCGCCCGTCACGCTTACGGCGATATATATAAGGCATCCGAAACTCTCGTTCCTGCGGGAAGCAAGGCACAGATA
>JAZNFU010000337.1:0-4624 GCA_045576135.1 Eubacteriales bacterium | reverse complement strand
TTCACCGCATCGACGAGGACCTTTTCGACGAGCTTGAGGAGCTTTTGATATCCGCTGACGTCGGAGTTGCGGTGACCGAGCAGATACTTGACGAGCTTCGCGATACCGTAAAGGACAAAAGGCTTAAGGAGCCCGAGGACGTGCGTGCCGAGCTTATCGGTATTCTGCGCAGTATGATAGGTGAGCACGAGCCGCTCAACCTTTCCACGACTCCGTCGGTAATTCTCATAATAGGCGTAAACGGAGTGGGAAAAACCACCTCTATCGGAAAGATAGCAAAGGAGCTGAAATCCGAGGGCAAAAGAGTCGTCGTTGCGGCTGCGGATACCTTCCGTGCCGCCGCTGCGGAGCAGCTTTCGGTTTGGTGCGACAGAGCCGGTGTTTCCATAGTTAAGCAGGCGGCGGGTGCTGACCCGGCGGCAGTCGTTTTCGACGCTATCGGCGCCGTAAAGAGCAGAGCTGCCGACGTGCTTATCATAGACACCGCGGGTAGACTTCATAACAAGAAAAACCTTATGGATGAGCTTGCGAAAATCAACAGAGTAATTGCTCGTGAGCTTCCCGACGCGGCGCGCGAAACGCTGCTCGTTCTTGACGCCACCACGGGTCAGAACGCGGTTTTGCAGGCAAAGGAATTCAAGGAGGCTGCCGATATCACCGGTCTTATTCTTACCAAGCTTGACGGCACGGCAAAGGGCGGTATAATTATTTCCATCAAGGAAATACTCGGTATACCGGTCAAGTTTATCGGAGTCGGTGAGCAAATAGACGATATGAAGCCTTTTTCGGCGAAGGAATTTGCCGAGGCATTGTTTGAGGTATAATATGCTTACGAGTAAACAAAGAGCAACGCTTCGCTCGCTTGCCGCGAGCCTTGATACCATTTTTCAAATAGGCAAGGGCGGTATAACCGAGGAAATATGCTCTCAGGTCGGTAACGCGCTTGAGGCTCGCGAGCTTATAAAGCTGCGCGTGCTTGACAACTCGGGATACACCGCGAAGGAGGCGGCGGCTGAAATTGCCGAGGCTGTCGGTGCCCAGGTGGTCAGCTGTGTCGGAACGAAATTCGTTCTTTACAAGGAATCGGTCAAGAAAAAGAGGATAGAAATCTGATGGAGGAAAAAATCCGTGTCTTGCGTCGGGCGGTGAGTACCCGTATGAGTGAGAAGCGGTTTTTACACACGCTCGGTGCAGAGCGTCTTGCCGCTAAGCTCGGTGAGCTCGTGATGCCAGGTAAGGTTTACGAGCTTCGCTGTGCGGCACTTTTACACGACGTAGCGAAGGAAATTCCAAGGGAAGAAAATCAAGAGCTGATTGCCAAAGTTTCACACGAGCTGACGGGTGAGGACCTAAAGAGTCCGCAGATTTTTCACGCATTCGTCGCTCCCGAAATCATAAAAAGAGATTTTCCCGAACACGCGACACCCGACGTACTCTCGGCGGTATTCAATCACACGACGGGTGCTCCCGATATGTCGCTGTTCGACTGTATAATTTTCATCAGCGATTTTGCCGAGGAGGGAAGAAGCTATCCCGCCTGCCGAGAAATTGCTCGACGGCTCGCCGATGCTTGTAACGAATCGCTTTCCCAAGACGAGCGAGTGTCGGGTATTTACAGAATTACCTACCAAACGCTTTTGTCGGTTCGCGAAACGCTTTTACGCCTCGGAGAGAAAATAAATCCGAGAACGCTATTGACAATTAGTTCATTTGCCGCTAAAATATAACATAATTAAAGAAGTGCTTTTCTTGTAAAACTACCGTAAAACGAAAAAACGGAGCTTTATATGAAAAAAACACTCGTTAAAATTACGGTTGCCACCCTGCTGTTTTTCCTCTTTTGCCACTTTGCCGTCGGATGCAGAACGGTGATGGTAAACGCGGATGGTGAGCGGGGACAGAATTACCTGATTATCGGACTCGACGACGCGGCGTCCAACGCCGACGTTATTATGCTTATAAACTCAAAGCCGCGCGAAAACAGACTCACGGTTTTACAAATACCGAGGGATACGTTTTATAATTACGGCGGCGGACAAAATAAAATCAACGGCGTCTTTGCCGCAGGAAAGGGTCGGGGCTTATCCGATAAGGAGTCGCTTACGGCGTTTTCCGAACGAATCGAGGACGCCTTCGATATCGACCTTACGGCTTCCTTTGCAATAACGCTTGCCGCATTCGGACGGTTCGTTTCGGATATCGGCGGAGTCGCGGTTGATATGCCGTACGATTACACCTTTACCGACGAGCACGGTGAGGGGGAGTTTACGCTTCGGGAAGGGGAAAATCTTCTGACGGCGGATATGGCGGAAACCTTTATAAGATACAGAGCTGGGTACGCCCTTGGCGACCTTTCGAGGATTAACGCGCAGAAAATATTTCTGAAGGGTATGATAAAAACCGTCGCGTCAAAGCGCGCGTGGGATATTCTTCCGGCTGTGCTCGGTATGCGCGGGGACATATATACGAACTGCGAAATTTCCGATATTGTTAAAATCCTCGCGAAAAAACCGGGCAGAAACGAAGAAATCCTTGCGAAGTTTATCACATTGCCTGGCGAGGCGGTTATGTCGAGTGGCGGCGGCTCGTATTTTTGCGCTAACAGAAAAAACTGTGCGCGGTTGCTTTCGGCTTATTTCGGCGGGGGTGAATTCGATTCGGAGCTTCTGCTTTTGAATTCAAACGAGCCTTCGTTTCATAACGTATACTACGACGAAAACGCGGATTACACCGAATACGACGGAAACGATTTAGACAGTATAAAACTACGCTGAACATTATTATTTGGGGGTTAAGTATGCAGGACGCAAAAACCGATGAATTTAAAAACGCATCTGCTGAATACATTTCAGCCGAGCTTACGAAAATTTTGATAGAGAAGAAGGCGCTTGACGTGCGACTATACGGCGTCGTGTCGGAAAATCCCATAACGAGCTATTATCTGAACGCTACGGGACGCTCTATGACACACGTTGCCTCACTCGCGGACGATTTGGTTTATCTTGCCGAGCTTCGCGGTAAATACGCGATGCACACCGAGGGACGACGCGGTGCGGGCTGGATTCTCGTTGATTTCGGCGATATTATCGTAAATATTTTCGATAAGGAGTCGCGCGAGCATTATAATTTTGACAGACTTCTCTCGGCAGAAACCGAGATTGATATAAAGCCTCTTATCGACGAGGTTGACCAAAAAATGAAAACAGCAAAGGAATAAGAATATGCTTTACAATTATCAGGAAATTGAAAAGAAATGGCAAAAGAAGTGGGATGATGCCGATGCTTTTGCGGCTAAGCAGGATTTTTCGCTTCCCAAATATTTCGCACTCGTTGAATTCCCGTACCCGTCAGGACAGGGACTTCACGTCGGTCACCCAAGACCATATACGGCTCTTGATATCGTATCGAGAAAGAAGCGTATGCAGGGATATAACGTCCTTTTCCCGATGGGATGGGACGCATTCGGTCTTCCTACCGAGAATTTTGCAATTAAAAATAAAATCCACCCCAAAATAGTTACCGAAAGAAACGTAGCAAGATTCAAGTCGCAGCTTAAGGCGCTCGGACTTTCTTTCGACTGGAGCCGTGAAATCAATACGACCGACCCAAGCTATTACAAGTGGACGCAATGGATATTCATTCAGCTCTTTAAGGCAGGGCTTGCGTATAAAAAGGAAATGTCGGTTAACTTCTGTACGTCTTGTAAGGTAGTTCTTGCAAACGAGGAGGTTGTCGGCGGCGTTTGCGAAAGATGTCAGAGCACCGTTATAAGAAAGGTCAAGAGCCAATGGATGCTCAAAATCACCGAGTACGCCGACAGACTTATTTCCGGACTTGAGGGACTTGATTTCATCGAGCGCGTAAAAACGCAGCAGATTAACTGGATAGGTAAGTCAAAGGGTGCGGAAATCACCTTTAAAACGACGGCGGGCGATGCGCTCACCGTTTACACCACCAGATGCGACACTCTTTTCGGCGCTACATATATGGTTATAGCTCCGGAGCACGAGAATGTAGATAAGTGGCGCGATATTATCGAAAATTACGCCGAGGTTGAGGCTTACCGCGCGCAAGCGGCTAAAAAATCCGACTTTGAGCGTACCGAGCTCGTTAAGGAGAAAACCGGCGTCGAGCTTCGAGGTGTCAAGGCTATAAATCCCGCGACGGGCGCGGAAATTCCAATCTTTATCTCGGATTACGTTCTCGCCGGCTACGGCACGGGCGCGATAATGGCTGTTCCCGCGCACGACACGCGCGACTGGGAGTTCGCGAAGAAATTCAAGCTTCCCATAATCGAGGTCGTTGCGGGCGGCAAGGTCGACGAGGCGGCGTTTACCGACGTTGAAACGGGTATTCTCGTCAACTCCGGCTTCCTTAACGGACTTGAGGTTGCCGATGCAAAGGCGAAGATGGTTGAATTCCTTGAAGAGAACGGTATCGGCTGTGAGAGAGTGAACTTCAAGCTTCGCGACTGGGTGTTCTCGCGTCAGAGATATTGGGGCGAGCCTATTCCGCTTATCAACTGTGAAAAGTGCGGCTGGGTGCCCGTTCCCGAGGACCAGCTTCCTCTTGAGCTTCCCGACGTTGAATCCTACGAGCCTACCGAAAACGGCGAGTCACCGCT
>JAZNFU010000336.1:0-5425 GCA_045576135.1 Eubacteriales bacterium | reverse complement strand
ACACTTTTGAGGAGCTTTTGGCTCACAAGGAAAGCGGAAAAATAAACGAGCAGCTTTTGGAAAATCTTCGCCGTGAGGCTGACGAGATTCTCTCAAAGCCGACTCTTAAGGTGGTAGATACGAAGCTTCCGCGTCCCTCCGGTGACCCCCACGACTATGTTTCCATCGGCCCTTATTGGTGGCCCAACCCCGATACGAAGGACGGTCTTCCGTGGGTAAACCGTGACGGCCACGTCAACCCCGACACGAACACCGCCGTTCATATCGGAGGTATGTACAGCCGTATACATACTCTCGCTATGGCTTGCTTCTATCTTGGCGATAACGGATATTCCGAGTACGCCAACCGCCAGCTGTACGATTGGTATATAAACCCCGAAACTAAAATGAATCCCAACGCTAAGTATTCCCAAGGACTTCCCGGAATTTGCGAGGGAAGAGGCACCGGACTTATCGCATTCAGTTCGGCTTACGTTCTTTTCAACGGTCTTGGAGTGCTTGAGTCGCTCGGACTCGTAAACGTGGATATTCTTGCCGAGGTTAAGGCGTGGTACGTCGAGTTTATAAATTGGGTGCTCACGCACGAATACGGACTCGGTGCGGATAATTCCGCGAGCAACCACGGCTCCTGGCACGATGCAAACGTGCTTGCGACAGCCGTATTTACCGGACGTGATGCACTCGTTCGAAAGATATGCAAGACTGCGTATTTCAACCGCATCGTTCGTCAGATAACGCCTCTTGGCGAGCAACCTGAGGAGCTTCGCCGTACGAAAGCTATGGGATATTCGTTCTATAATCTCAACGCGCTTCTCGTTATTGCCAACATTGCCGAGCGCCTTGGATATACGGAATTCTGGGAGGTTGACGGCAATCGCGGACACTGTATTTTGAAAAATGCCATCGACTTTATGTATCCTTACGTTTGCGACCCCAAGAGCTTCCCCTATCAAGAGCTTTATCCTGAAAAGCAGGCGGCTGCTATGGCGCGCTCTCTTATGTCGGTTGCAAAGCGCTATCCAGGCGAAGGGTACGAGGAAAAGGCTGCCGCACTCAACAGCCCCGACTTCCCCCATAACCTTTGGCCTACACTCTGATACGGCAAAAATTTAAAATAAAAAAGCACCGTTTTGGCTACCCAGAATAAGCGCAAAGCGGTGGTTTTTTATATACTTATTATTCCTCGTCTTCGTCGTCCTCGTCATCCTCCTCGGCGACGTTTGCGTCCTCCTCGAAAAGACGCGCCTTATCGGCGTTTATGTAATAGCTTTCGCCAGCGGGACTTTGGAAACGGTATTCGTCGTCATCCGCGTCGTATATTTCTCCGCGAAGCTCAAGATTTTTTCCGATTTTACAAAGCGCGTCGAGCAGGTCGTAAACCGAAAGCTCCTCTATTTCTATGCCTATATCGACGTTTGAGAACGAAACCGAGGTCGTCTTCGTCCCCTCTGCTGCATCAAAGCCGTCGTCATATTCGATTTGCTCAGAGTCAAACTCGAAAAAATCGTCGAGCGCACCCGCACCGAGCGCGGATATGAATTTTTCGATATCGGATTTCCTGCCCTCTATATTTATATCAAAGTAAAGCTCCTCGTAAAGAGTCATATACGTTCTCCTTGTTTTTTTATATGAGTATAACATACACGGCGGCAGCTTGTCAACACCTTTTATGCGCCAAAATTCGCTCAAATTCCCACCGCTCGCCGTATCCGCGCGTTTGGCTTGGGCGTGTTGACATTCCGCATTAAAAATGATAGAATATAATTAATGATAAAACCAAACGAAAACGGAGCGAAAAATGAAAAAATACGGCTTTTGCGAGCTTTCGAGAAAAGCTCTTTCTGATATAGGCGCCGTGGCTGTCGAGTATAGACACGAAATTTCGGGCGTGAGGCTTTTGCACCTTGAGAGGAACGACGTAAATAAGACCTTTATGATAGCCTTCAAGACGCCGCCGACCGACAGCACCGGCGTTTTCCATATAATAGAGCACTCGGTGCTTTGCGGCTCTCGTAAATACAAGCTTAAG
This sequence comes from Eubacteriales bacterium, assembly GCA_045576135.1. Taxonomy (GTDB): domain Bacteria; phylum Bacillota; class Clostridia; order Oscillospirales; family CAG-272; genus UBA1740. Next base: position 3,396 of record JAZNFU010000336.1, on the reverse strand, counting down.
GACCCGTTCGTAGAGCTGCTTAAAGGCTCTCTCAACACCTTTCTAAACGCTATGACCTATCCGGATAAGACGGTTTACCCGGTTTCCTCTATGAACGACCGCGATTTTTATAATCTGGTGTCGGTTTATATGGATGCGGTGCTTCACCCGGCGTTCCTTGAATGCGAGGAAATATTTATGCAAGAGGGTCACCGCACCGAGCTCGCCGAGGGCGGAATATGCGAAAACGGCGTCGTGCTTAACGAGATGCTCGGAGCGTATTCCTCGCCCGAGGAGATAGAGTCGGAGCAGATTATGGCGCTGATGTATCCCGACAGTCCCTACGCATATTCTTCGGGCGGTGCGCCCGAGAGCATTACGGCTCTTACCTACGAGGATTTTATCCGCGCATATAAGGAGCACTATTCGCCGAGCAACGCGTATATAGTGCTCGACGGCGAGGTTAAGCTTGACGAAATTTTGCCGCTTTTGGATTCCTATCTTTCGGAGTACGAATACAAGCCGAGCAATATAAAAATAGAAGTTCCGAGCTCGCCGCTTGCGATAAGAAAAAGCCTGCCGTATCCGACGTCACAGGGCGAGAGCGTCGAGAATAAGACGAGAATGTGCCTCGGTATAAGGAGCTTTTCCGCCTTGGAGCGTGAGCGCAATCTTGCACTCGCGGTAGTGAGGGGTGCTATTGCGGCGTCACAGAATTCGCCGTTTTGCCGCCGCGTTCTTGATTCGGGGCTTTGCGAGGACGTCTATATCACGCCGATGGATGAGCTTGCTCGGTGCGGTATGGCGGTGAGCTTCGTCAACGTCAAGGACGGGTGTGAGGATGAGCTTTTGTCGCTCGCGCTCGACGAGCTTCACAAATACGCAAAAGAGGGAATAGACAAGGAAGCGCTGCGCTCGTCCTTGTCAAACGTCGAGTTTACGACCAGAGAAAAGAATTACGGCTCATATCCACCCGGCGTTATTTATGCGCTTGCGGTTATGGAAAGTTGGCTGTATTCGGATAATGCGACGCTCGGACTTTCGTACGGCGAGCTGTTTTCCTCGCTCAAAGAAAAGCTTGACGGTGACTATTATGAGAGCGTTTTAGCCGAGATTTTGCCAACTAAGGATGACGCCACGGTGCTGATTTTGACGCCGGACGGCGAATACTCCGCACGAATCGAGCGTGAGCGCGAGGCTCAAAACAAGAAAATATACGACTCTATGAGCGAATCCGAGCTTGATTTGCTTCGTGAAAAATGCGAGCGCTTCGACGCGTGGCAGAGCCGCGTGGATAGCAAGCGTGAGCTTGAGTGCTTGCCGAAGCTTTCGCTCTCGGATATCAACCCCGAGCCTCTGCGCTGCGGCGTAAAGCGGTCGCGCATATCAGGCTGTCCGACGGCTGCATTCGATATAGAAACTTCGGGTATCGCCTACGTCAACGCCTTTTTCGACGTGTCGGATTTAACCCCCGCGGAGTGTACCGAGCTTGCGCTTTTGTCCTCTGCTCTTACCAAAATGCCGACCGACCTTCATACAGAGGGCGAGCTGTTCTCTTATATAAAGGGAAGACTTGGATTTATAAGTCTTTCCCCCACGGCTTCGCTTCACACCGACGGCAGATGTATAAACAGCCTGAAGCTGTCGCTCGGCGTGCTTTCGGAAAACGCAGAATACGCCGCGCCGATTTTTGCCGAGGTCTGCCTTGGCTCGCATTTCAAGACCGATATACTCGCCACGCTCTTGCGCCGAACCGTTCTTTATATGAAGGAGAGTATGTGCGCCGACGGAACGAGCGTCGCAATTGACAGAGTACAGTCGTCATTCTCCCTGCCGAGTGCCGTCGGTGAGTATTATTCCGGATACGAGGCGTATACCGCGCTTTGCGGGTATATGAATGACGAGGGGAAAATTTCCGCTCTTTGCCAAAGGCTTGAGTCGCTCTGCCGCCGAATTTTCGTGCGTGAGCGTGTTAAGCTGTTTGGCGCGGGCGATAAGGCGAGAAGCATTATGTCGGGTATTATTGACGCTCTGCCGTGCGGCGAGCACCCCGTACCGTTCGAGTATAAATGCCTCGCCGTTGGCAACGAGGGAATAGAAATACCCTCGCGCACATCTTTTACCGCACTCGGCTTCCCGTTGCCCGCTCCCGCGAGCGCAGCGTACGACGTAGCCAAGACGCTTACGACCTACGAATATCTGTGGAATGAAATCCGAGCCACAGGCGGTGCTTACGGTGCCGGAGAGGTACTCAGAGAGAAATTCGGTGCTTTTTATTCCTACCGCGACCCAAGCCCCCAAAGAAGCCTTGAAAAATACATTTGCGTGCCCGATTTTCTCGAACAGCTTGCCGAAAGAATAGAGAAAGAGGAGCTTGAAAAGTATATTATAGGCACGTTTTCCGCAACCGACGGCGTTAAGAGCGCGAGGGTTAGCTTTGACCTTGAATGTGCAAGAGCCTTGCGCGGCATAACCTACGAGCGAAGAAGACGGCGCCGACTTGAAATGCTGAATACCGATAAATCGGACATTCTGTCCTTTGCGAAGCTTCTTAGAAAAAATCTTCGCCGTGCGGTAAGCTGCACCGTGGCATCACACGATATGCTTGCCGAGCTTGGTGAAAAAATAGAGAAAATCAATAAAATCGTCTGAAGTTAAAAACCAAAGAGTCCAAAACCACAAAAAAGCGCAAAAGTGGGGGAACGCGAAGCCAATTTCCCTCCAAACAGCGCAAAAAGTGTGCTTTGAATTACAAAAATTCAAATAAAATCCGCTTAAAGTGGAAATATAAAACCGCTCAAAGCGAAACAATAGTATGAAACAAAAATCGACACCGCATCTTGCGACACGGTGCCGATTTTTTGTTGAGCTAATTTACTGTAAACAGTATATTAGTTGTTGTAGAATTCAACGAGCTTCTTGAGTCTTTCGTACTTAGCCTTAGCGGTAGCTTCAGCCTTAGCGAACAGCTCCTGTGCTCTTTCTGGGAACGCCTGAGCAAGTCTTGTATATCTTGCCTCGCTGTTGATGAACGCCTGGTAGTCACCGGTAGGCTCCTTGGAGTCAAGGGTGAACTTGTTCTCTGCTGCGGGGTTGAATCTGAACATATGCCAGTAGCCTGCCTCAACAGCCTTCTTCATCTCTGCCTGGCAGTTAGCCATACCGCCCTTGATGGAGTGCATCTCACAAGGAGCGTAGCCGATGATGATGGAAGGTCCGGGATATGCCTCAGCCTCTGCGATTGCCTTGAGAGTCTGGTACATATCAGCGCCCATTGCGATCTGTGCAACGTAAACGTAGCCGTAGGACATTGCGATCTCAGCAAGGTTCTTCTTGCCGATTGCCTTACCTGCTGCTGCGAACTGAGCAACCTGACCGATGTTGGAAGCCTTGGAAGCCTGTCCACCGGTGTTGGAG
>JAZNFU010000335.1:0-1585 GCA_045576135.1 Eubacteriales bacterium | reverse complement strand
ACCACATACCGTTGTTTGCCTCCACTATTTTAGCAAGCTCGGCGTAAAGAGGATTCTCCTTACCAAGCTCGGCAAGGTCGCTAAGAGCGACAAGCGGCATAGAAATGAAGTTGTAAATAAGCTTCTTTCCGCCGGGGATTTTGTCAAGGTTGATAACCGTGTCGATAACCGCGTCAAGACCGCCGACGTGAGTAATCATCGAGGTGGGGTCGAGTCTGCCGTCGTTCATCATTTCGATGGACTCTATCATATCCGCGGTGTTACCGCCCGAGTTGCCGCAAACGTGCGTGAAGGCGTAATGTACCTTGTAGAAGTTGAACATAGCCGAGAATTCGGGATTCGTAGGACCTGCGAAGAAGTTAAGGCATCCGTCAAATCCGAGCACGCTGTCCGCAAGCTCGATAACAGGCTTTACGGGAGCGTAAACGAATGCGTCGTCATATCCCTTACCGCCCGAGAGTTGCATAAGATACTCACGCGCGTCGCCAACCTCGTTGGTGTTAACGTATACGAGCTTAACGCCGTTTTTAGCAGCCTCCTCAACCGTTACGATGGACGCCGCGCGCTCAAGACGAGCGGTATCGATATCGGTTACGACGAGAAGCGAGGGCTTTCTGTCACAGTGGATTGCGTAGTCGATAGCGCCAAGACCCATAGGACCTGCGGCAGCCATAAGTATAGTGTTACCGCCCTCAACGATACCCATCGTGTGCAAATGGGTGGTGTTGTTGGTGTGGTAATTCGTGTGATAACCCGCGATAACGCAGGAAACCGGCTCAGCCAACGAGCCGTAGAAATAAGCGTCGTTATCGTAATGGAGAAGACAGTTGCACTCCATAACCTCGTTGGGAATTATAACGTACTGAGAGTTACCGCCGATGAAGCGATAGGAATAGCCGGGAGCGTCGAGCTTACCCTGCCAACCCATAGCGGGCTGAATGGAAAATTTGTCGCCGGGCTTGAACTGCTCCTGCCATTTTTTACCAACAGCGAGGATTTCACCGCAGAATTCGTGACCTATAATAGTGGGGTTTTCGGCAATGTCGTTGGGCACGCGAGCGTGTCTTGCACCCTGAAGCACAGCCTTGTGCGTTGACATACAAACGCTGTCGGAAATTACCTTTGCGAGTATTTCGTCATCCTTCATTTCGGGAAGGTCGAATTCCTCAAGACGTATATCGTTTTCACCGTAAATACGGACGGCTTTGGTTTTCATAATTTATCTCCTTTGCAATGAGTAAAGCTGTTTTATTTAAAATACTTATAATATGTAAATTATAACACCATCGTCAGAAAAAGTCAATCCCTTAAAGTGCACAACTTTCGCCGAAAGTCTCCAAAATTCTAAAATATTTATCAAAAAGAGTAAAGCTTTCCGTAAAATATTGCTTTTCTTGTTTTTATGTGGTATAATGTCGTTGTTAAAAAAACAACTTTGAGAGGTTTTTATTTATGAAAAAAGCACTTATGTACGGCGCGGGAAATATAGGCCGCGGATTTATCGGTCAGCTTTTCCATATGTCGGGCTACGAAATTTCCTTTATAGACGTAAATATGGCTGTTATAAGTCGGATCGTAGCCATGT
>JAZNFU010000334.1:0-1501 GCA_045576135.1 Eubacteriales bacterium | reverse complement strand
AAGCTACGGACCGAGAATAGTACAGATGATGTCGTCGGTTAACAAAAGACATAAATACGAGAATTTCGATGAGCTTATAGCTCCCTTTGAAAAGGACGCAAAGCGTAACGAAATTTGGCGTCTTGAGCCGATAAAGTAAATAAATATTTGCAAAAACGACAAGAAACGGATTTTGGCACTATTGGTGCTTGATTTTGATGCTTTCGCTTTTAAGATTGCGTGAGCTTTTTGCCGTATGCAAACGAGGAATATTATATGAACCCTATAACTTATACTTACGAGGAGCTTGTAGCTCACAAGGAAAGCGGAAGGGTGCCGTCTAGGGCACTTGAGAGGCTGCGGCGCGATGCCGATGCAATTCTCGAAAAGCCTACCCTTAAGGTAACCGATATAAAGCTTCCGAGGCCTTCGGGTGATATGCACGATTTCGTGTCTATGGGGCCTTATTGGTGGCCGAATCCTGATACGCCCGACGGACTTCCTTACGTCAGCCGTGACGGTGAAATTAACCCCGAAACGCAGTCGGGTGTGGACCCGGTTGCGCTGTATAAAAACGCCCTGACACTTGCTCTTGCAGCCCTTTATTTTCCCGAGCGTGCGGCGGTGTATGCCGAATACTTTAACCGCCAGCTGTATGATTGGTATATAAACCCCGATACCTATATGAAGCCTAACGTGAACTTCGGGCAGGGAATACCCGGTGAGTGCGAGGGACGTGGCGCGGGACTTATATCATTCGGCTCGTCGTATAAGCTGTTTAACGCTATCGGAATATTTGCGAATCTCGGATTTGTCGACGAAGCTACGCTGGCGAGCGTAAAAGCTTGGCACACCGAATTTACCGATTGGATGCTGACGCACGAATTCGGTCTGCGAATTGATAACGCCATGGACAACCACGCCTCCTGGCGCGATGCAAATCTTCTTGCGACGGCGGTCTTTACCGAGCGCCCTGCGCTCGTAAACAAAATTGCAAAAACCGCGTATCTGCGCCGTGTGAGTGCCTATATAAAAGAGGACGGCTCACAGCCCGAGGAGCTTCGGCGCACGCTCCCGATTCCGTACTCGTTCTTTAATCTTGAGGCACTTACGGTTATTGCGAATATAGCCGAAAGACTCGGATGCGGCGAGTATTGGGACGTTGATTCAAAACGTGGAAAATGCGTGCTTAAAAGTGCCGTCGACCTTTTGGAGTATTACCTTAAAAATCCGGAAAGCTTTTCCGCCGGCGCACAAAAGGCAAATCTTTCGGCAAATGCGGGGCGGCTTGCACGCGCTCTTACGTCGGTTGCAAAGCGATACGCCGACGAAGGATATGCCGAGCGTGCTTTGGCACTCGGCGTCAAGGATGCACAGTGGCTTTTGGAGCCGCCGTTATGACGGTGCTCGCGGCTTTGGTCTGTGCCGGGAGATTTTTCACCCGTCTGTGCCGAATAAAACCGATTTACATTGATAACGAAATTAACTAAACATAATTATTAGCTAAACATAATTAAAGGAA
>JAZNFU010000333.1:0-3386 GCA_045576135.1 Eubacteriales bacterium | reverse complement strand
GGGTAGCCTGAAGCTGAAAACGAGAGATTGGGTAAGCGTCGTCGGTAAGCTGAAAGAGGAATATTCGCCCTTGTACAGAGCAAAAGGCCCGATACTTCACGTCAGCGAAATACAAAAAGCGGAAAAGCCCGACCCCGAGGTCGCAACATTCTATTGATTGTAAGGCGGATTTGAAAATGAGCAGTAAGACGAAATTCCCCTTTGAGATGTATGTAAAAGGGGCAAACGGCAGAATAATCAATTCAAGATATAACGAGGACTCGATGGAAATCGTTGAGGTAACCGAGGGACAGGTCAGAATACAGATAGGAACGGAGCTTGTCGATGCGAAGGCGGGAGATTTTCTCTATATACCGCCCAAAATGGTTTTCAGAGCAGAAAGCATTGACGGCTACGGCGCCGTGCGCGGTATGATATTCGACACGTCGGTTGTGAGGGATAATATGCACAGCCACGAGAGCGAGATATTCTATATGTTCTACGTGCAGTCGGTAAACCGAATTACCGTTTTCGGCCCTGAGCATCCGGTATATCCTACCCTCAGCCGCTGTATGACGGGAGCGTACGACGAGTATATGTCGAAGGACGTATGCTATATGCTTCCTATGCGAGCGAACATATATCTTATGATGACCGAGCTTTTGCGTTATTACTGCGGCTCTAAGGATGAGGAGGACCGCGTAATTTATCACAACGTACTGCGGCTTCGTTCGATTATAACCTACATAAACGACAATTACGCAGAAAAAATATACATCGAAAAGCTTGCGGATATGATAACCGTATCCCCTGATTATTTCACTAAAATGTTCAAGGAGAGCATCGGAAAAACGCCCATCGATTATATTAATGGACTTCGGATAAACCGAGCTATGCAGCTTTTGTTTACTACCGATATGCAGATGGGAGACGTCGCCGAAAAAGTAGGCTTCTCCAATCCCAACTATTTCCACAAAATTTTCAAGCAGTATATGCAAATGAGCCCCTTGAATTACAGAAAAAACGCTAAGTAACATAACACTTTAGAGGAAATATATATGTTGCACATGAGAAAAAGTAAGGTTCTTAAGAAAATAAGAGAGGGAAAGACTGCATTTTCATTTAAAATGAATCTTTCCGACCCGCGTGTTGCCGAGATTGCAGCAATGTGCGGCATAGATTGTATCTGGATTGATATGGAGCATACCCCCACCGATATTCGCAGGTTGAGAATTTGATACGCGCCGCTAAAATATACGACTGTGACGTGCTTTGCAGAGTACAGACAAAGGGCTGCTACAGCGACTATATCTGTCCTCTTGAGGCTGATAGCACAGGAATTATGATTCCTCACCTGATGAGTCTTGAGGAAGCGAAAAAAATAGTTTACTATACCAAGTTCGCCCCCATTGGCAGACGTCCGATTGACGGCGGAAATGCTGACGGTGCTTACTGTCTTGTAGATGGCGCGGATTACATCAAGGAGGCTAACGAGGAACGCTTTAACGTGGTTCAGATAGAAGATCCCGAGCCTCTTGCCGAGCTTGACAAAATTTGCGCCCTGCCTGGTATAGATATGATATTTTTCGGTCCTGCCGATTTCTCACAGGGCATCGGTAAAACCTGTCAGATATATGATGACGAGGTAGTTGCTGTTCGCCGACTTGTTGCTAAAACCGCAAAGAAGTACGGAAAAATGGCAGGAACGGTAGGCTCGCTCGCCAATGCCCGTGAGCTTATTGACGAGGGATTTGATTTTATTAATCTTGGCGCTGACGTAATAGGACTCGGAAATTATTTCGGCTCGATTATGAAGCAGTGTGACGAGAAATTTGCGGACAGACGCTGATTTTAACAAAATGAAAAAAGCAGGGGGAACGGTGTAAAAAAACGAAAACCCCTGCTTTTTGTTAATATTAGTTTGCTTTTTTGATAATTTTCAGCTCTTCCTCGCCGTTTACGAAGCCTGCTGTTATTACAACCTTTTCCACGTCCTTGTCAGAGGGAAGCGAGAACATAGGCTTCATCATAAGCTCCTCAAGAATGGTGCGAAGACCTCTTGCACCCGTCTTATGCTCGATGGCACGCTTGGCTATTGCGTGGAAGGCTTCCTCCTCGAATTCAAGCTTAATGCCGTCCATTCCGATAAGCTTTTTATATTGCTTGAAAAGTGCGTTTTTAGGCTCTTTTATTATTCTGACAAGAGCCTCTTCGTCAAGATTTTCAAGCGCCACGATTATCGGTAGTCTTCCGACAATCTCCGGGATAAGACCGTATTTAACGACGTCGTGAGAGGTGACGTCGCGGTAGACACCCTTATCAACGGTGACCTTTTTCGTCTTCTCGTCAGTAGCAAAGCCGATTCTTTGCGAGCCGAGTCGTTCTGCGATTATGTCCTCAATTCCGTCGAATGCACCGCCGCAGATAAACAGAATGTTTTTAGTATTTATCTGTATAAATTCTTGGTTGGGGTGCTTCCTTCCACCCTGCGGTGGTACGTTTGCAACCGTGCCCTCAAGTATCTTGAGAAGTGCTTGCTGAACACCCTCGCCCGAAACGTCGCGGGTTATCGAACGGTTTTCGCCCTTGCGTGAAATTTTATCTATTTCATCAATATATATTATACCGTGCTCGGCCTTCGCGACGTCAAAATCAGCCGCCTGAATAAGACGCAGAAGAATATTTTCAACGTCCCCGCCAACGTATCCCGCCTCGGTAAGCGTCGTAGCGTCGGTTATAGCAAAGGGGACCTTAAAGCTTTTCGCCAGAATCTGTGCAAGATAGGTCTTACCGACGCCTGTCGGACCGAGCAAAAGCACGTTCGACTTCTGTATTTCGACTCCGTCGTCTTCTTCCTTATTATTAAGAGTAAGAATTCTCTTGTAATGATTGTAAACCGCAACCGAAAGCGCCACTTTTGCCGCATCCTGACCGATAACGTGCTCGTCGAGCATTTCTTTTATTTCTTTGGGGCGGGGCAGGGTATCGAGCGTCAAACCACCGTCTTCGACTTGTGCGCCGCTCTTTTCCTCGCTCGGATACTGCTCGTCAAGAAAATCGGCAAGAACCTCTATGCAACCCTCGCAAATATAGGTCGTGCCATCTCTTGCCGGGACGAGCAAAGCAACCTCGCCCTCGCCTCTGCCACAGAAAGAGCAGGTGCGTCGCGTATTGTTTGAAACGTCTGACATCTTAAAGTTCCTTTTTAGTTATTACTTTATCAACGAGTCCGTAATCGAGAGCCTCTGCGGCTGTCATATAGTTATCTCTTTCGGTGTCGCGTTCGATGGTTTTCAGGGGCTTTCCCGTCTGCTCTGCGAGCATACGGTTGAGCTTTTCTCTGATTCTGAGTATGTGGTCCGCGTGGATTTTTATATCCGATGCCTGACCCTGCATACCGCCAAGCG
>JAZNFU010000332.1:0-2907 GCA_045576135.1 Eubacteriales bacterium | reverse complement strand
TACTACGGATTCGAGGAAAGAGGACATACCGGTTACGGTGAGTCCGGCGATGACGTGTTATGCTCGGCGCTGTCGGCTATGACGATGCTCATAATCAACACGATCGAGATATCGTACGCGTCGAACGTGGAATACACCGTAGACGATAAAACTACGGATATTCGTTTAATCGCAAAATCCGCGCTCCCGAAATACGAGAGTGACGAGAAACGGCAGTATGCGGTATCGGGACTTATACAGGCTTATTTCTATCAGCTGATGGACCTTATTGAAGAATACGGCGATTATCTCGACGTACAAGAGGTCGAGCGTGAAATATAGCCAACAAAACGGCGTTTAGCCAAAATAATTTTGGAGGTACACGAAAATGTTGAGAATTAGTTTACAATTCTTCGCTCACAAAAAGGGCGTTGGTTCTACTAAAAACGGTCGTGATTCTGAGTCCAAGCGTCTTGGCGTTAAGAGAGCGGACGGTCAGGCAGTTCTTGCCGGCAATATCCTCGTAAGACAGCGCGGCACTAAGATTCATCCGGGTGTAAACGTAGGTATCGGTTCTGACGATACTCTCTTTGCACTTGTTGACGGTACTGTTAAGTTCGAGCACATTACCGGCGGCAGAAAACAGGTTAGCGTATACGCTGACTAATACATTTGAGAAAAGAGCGGCTCGTCGGCTGCTCTTTTTCATTATCCGATTTGCAATTGCTAATCAAGCGTGGGAGGAAATATGGCAATTCTCGTTACAGGCGGAACCGGCTATATAGGTTCACATACGGTCGTAGAGCTTTTGAAGCTCGACAAACGCGTTATAATAGTTGATAATCTTTCTAACAGTAAGCTTTGCGTTCTTGACAGAATTGAGAAAATTACGGGCAAACGCCCCGAATTTGTAAAGTGTGATTTACTTGATAGGGTAGGTCTTGACAAAATCTTTGATGAAAATCCCGATATTGATTCGGTTATTCACTTTGCGGGACTTAAGGCGGTTGGCGAATCCTGCTCGATGCCGCTGAAGTATTACCACAATAATATAACCGGAACGCTGATGCTTCTTGAGTCTATGCTCGTGCACGGTGTAAACAAGATAGTTTTCAGCTCCTCAGCGACGGTTTACGGCCTGCCGAAATCCGTTCCGATAAGCGAGGATTTCCCGCTTTCTACGACTAACCCCTACGGCGAAACCAAGCTTATGATTGAGCGCATCTTAAAGGACACGGCGGCGGCAAATCCTGTCTTTTCGGCTTGCATACTCAGATATTTCAATCCCATCGGAGCGCACGAATCCGGTCTTATCGGCGAAGACCCAAGAGGTATTCCTAACAATCTTTTGCCTTATATTGCAAAGGTTGCGGCGGGAAAGCTTGAGTGCCTGAGCGTATTCGGCAACGATTACGATACCAAGGACGGAACGGGTGTGCGTGACTTTATACACGTCGTAGACCTCGCGACAGCGCATCTTCGCGCTCTCGAATACACCGACAGACTCGTTGGCGTTGACGCTATAAACGTAGGTACGGGTAACGGTTACTCGGTGCTTGAGATGGTCAGAGCATTTGGCGAGGTTTGGGGCTCACCGGTAAAATACAAGATTGCACCAAGACGTCCCGGCGATATAGCGGAGTGCTATGCCGACCCGACGAAAGCCTATCGCGTGCTTGGATGGCGCGCGGAGCGCGACCTTGTAAAAATGTGCGAGGATTCTGCCCGTTGGCAGAAAATGAACCCCGACGGATACCCCGAGGATTAATAATCAAAACCTATACCAAAGGCTGAATTTTCAGCGTTTGGTGTTGACTAAAGGCTATAACAGCCAAACAAGAGCCGTAGCTTTGCTTCTTGTTTGGCTGAATTTATGCGAGGATATTATGGGAAAGCTTAGCGATAAACGTCTGTTTTTACTTGATATGGACGGCACGATATATCTTGATTCGGATTTGTTTGACGGAACGCTTGATTTTCTTCGAAGGGTTAAAGAAATCGGCGCTAGATACCTGTTTTTGACGAACAACTCGTCAAAGGGGGCGTCGGCATACGTGGATAAGCTGAAAAGAATAGGAATAGAGAGCGAGATTTCGGATTTTCTCACCTCTACGAATGCAACCGTCGCTTATATAAATTCAAACCATAAGGGCAAGCTCTTTTACGCTATGGGTACGGAGTCCTTCGTATCCGAGCTTCGTGCGTCGGGTGTAAACGTGACGTGCGAGCTTTGCGAGGGCATTTTCGGCGTCGTTATATCGAACGATACCGAGCTTAATTTTAAAAAGCTTGACGACGTGTCGCGCTTGCTTACCGCGGGAGTCGGTGAATATATAGCCACCAATCCCGATTGGGTGTGTCCCACCTCGTACGGTTACGTCCCCGATTGCGGCTCGTTTGCCGAAATGCTTGAGCGCGCGACGGGAAAGCGTCCTCGATTTATAGGAAAGCCGCAGCCCGAAATGCTCTATGCCGCAATGGAAAAGTGCGGAGCGACCAAGGAGCAAACGGTTATGATAGGCGACAGACTCTATACCGATATCGCCTCCGGATATAACGCGGGCGTTGACACGGTGTTCGTCCTTTCGGGCGAGGGAACGCTAAAGGACGCGGCTGAAAGTGAAATTAAACCTACTTATATTATGGAAAATATAAGAGAAGCATATAATGAAATTTAAATTGGTGAGGATATGATTACAGTAAACAACCTTTCGTTTCAGTTTGGAGGACAGCTGCTTTTCAAGGACGTAGACCTGAAATTCACTCCCGAAAACTGCTATGGAATTATAGGCGCTAACGGCGCGGGAAAATCCACCTTCCTCAAAATACTTTGCGGCGAGCTTGAGCCGACGCGCGGCGAGGTTTCGGTGCCGAAGGACGTAAGAATGTCGGTCCTTAAGCAGAATCACTTCGCATACGAGGAATTTA
>JAZNFU010000331.1:0-2383 GCA_045576135.1 Eubacteriales bacterium | reverse complement strand
AAGCTGCTTTCGGATAGCGGAATCGAGCTTTTGGTGATGGACAATCCCGCGGATTACGGCGGATATTGCTTTATCGAGAATACCGAGCTCCCCGACGTCCATAAAATAGATACGGTTGTGATATACAACTGGTGCAGACATTATCCAGCCGACCGTCGATTTGAGCTTGATTTAACCGAATTTAAACTTTCCGATAAAACCGAATTCGTCGGCACGGCACACAGTAAAATAACGAGGGAGATATACACAAAATGAAAAGAACAAGACCTATATTGATATCGCTGCTGTTATTGATATCCGTTCTTCTGACGGGCTGCTTTACGTCGGATACGCCCTCGGTGAGCCTTGCCGATATTCCGGCGTATTCAGGCTCGCCGTTCGTTCATATAAACGACGGTGCACCGAGCTTTTCGGAGGAGGATTACGTAACCGAGTCATACGAGTTTTACAGCGAGCTTGACGCACTCGGCAGGTGCGGTGTAACTATGGCTTGCATCGGTATAGATATAATGCCGACAGAGGAGCGCGGAAGCATAGGCTCGGTGAAGCCTACGGGGTGGCACACGGTGAAATATGATATCGTTGAAAATAAGTATCTGTATAACAGATGTCATCTCATAGGTTATCAGTTGACCGGTGAGAACGCAAACAGACAGAATCTTATTACCGGAACGAGATATATGAACGTGGAGGGAATGCTCCCCTTTGAGAATATGATAGCCGATTATCTTAAAAAGCCGGAAAATGCGGATAAGCACGTTCTTTTGAGGGTAACACCTATTTTTGACGGCACGAATCTCGTGGCAAGCGGAGTACATATGGAGGCGGCATCGGTCGAGGACAGAGGTGAGGATCTTGCCTTCAACGTGTACGTTTATAACGTTCAGCCCGGTATTACGATAAATTACGCAACGGGTGCGAGCTATCTTTCGGGCACTCAACCCGAAGAAAACGAAAACGAGTCGGGCGGCGCAACCGAAGAAAATGAACAGACCTATATACTCAACACCGCCTCGAAGAAATTCCACTATCCCACCTGCTCGGGCGTTGCGGGGATGAAGGTGGAAAACAAGTCTGAATACACCGGAACGAGAGAAGAGCTTATAACCGACGGATATTCTCCGTGTGGAACCTGTAAGCCTTAAATGTAAGCTTGAGTTTGCAAAAAAAGTGGTGAATCGGAATAAAAATGGTGAAAACACAAATTAAGGATTTTACAAAAGGTAATATAACGAAACAGCTCGTAGGCTTTGCGTGGCCGTTGTTTTTGGCTAATCTTTTGCAGGTCGTATACAATATGGTCGATATGGTCGTCGTGGGGCAGACGCTCGGCAAGGTTGGTACGTCAGCCGTGTCGGTCGGCGGCGACGTCGCGCATCTGTTGACCTTCGTTGCGATGGGCTTTTCGTCGGCGGGACAGGTAATTATAGCGAAGTACATAGGTGCCGGCAAGCGCGAAAAAATCGCTCGCTTCGTCGGCACGATGAGCGCCTTCTTGATCGTCGCGGCGGTGGGTATAAGCGTCTTGGCGGTTATATTCCGCCATCAGATTCTTTTGCTTATGAATACACCCGCAGAGGCTTATTCGGGCGCGCTTGAATATTCGGTCATATCGATGGCGGGACTTTTATTCATATACGGATATAACGCCGTCAGCGCAATATTGCGCGGAATGGGTGATTCAAAGCATCCGTTTATATTTATAGCGATAGCCGCCATCTTGAACGTCATTCTCGATATTATATTCGTTATCGGCTTTGATATGGGAAGCGGCGGCGCGGCGCTCGCGACGGTCATAAGCCAGGCTGTGAGCTTCATAATTTCGGTTGCGTTTCTCGCTAAGAAAAGAGCTGAGTTTTCGCTTAGCGTTCGCGCTGTCGATTTTATTCGTATAGACCGTGAGATGCTGTTCGACCTTGTGAAGCTCGGCACTCCGATGGCTATAAAAACGGCGGCAATACAGTTCTCGAAGCTGTTCGTTAATTCCTGGATAAACGGCTACGGCGTAGCGGTTTCCGCCTTTGCGGGAATTGCAAATAAGGTGTCGAATATAGCCAATCTTATATCCGCGGCGATGAACGTTGCCGGCTCTACTATGGTCGGGCAAAATATAGCGGCAGGGGAGTACCGAAGGGTTAAGAAAATACTTCTCAATATAGCGGCAATATCGCTCGGAATAGCGGCGGTGTTCTCGGCGCTTATCGTTGTTTTTCCGAATCAAATATTCTCATTCTTCACCTCGGAGGGCGATGACGACGTGCTCGCCTTGACCGCGGGATATATTCCGATAGCGATACTTTTATTCCTCGGCTCCGCGATGCGCTCGATAATGAACGCGCTGCTTAACGGAAGCGGAAATTACAGAATAAATTTCGTTACCGCA
>JAZNFU010000330.1:0-3196 GCA_045576135.1 Eubacteriales bacterium | reverse complement strand
TGGCTCGTTTATATAATTCATTACGCCGCGCTCGTTATTACCTGCGTATCGCTGTGCTATATAAAGCCGATAGTATCCGCCCTGAAGGCTAAGCTTTCGGCAAAAAAACGGGAAAGCGTTGATACGGAGTAAGATGCGTTTTGATAACTTCGAGGCGCAACGTGTAAACTAAACGTGTCAATTTAATCGATTTTTGTTTGAATATAAACTTTTTAAAGAGGTGCTTTGATGAATACGGATGAAAAAAGCCGCGAGAAAATCGGCAGGGTGGCGAGCCTTGTAGGCGTGGCGGTAAATATATGTCTTGCCTGTGGCAAGATGGCGGTGGGACTTATATTCGGTATAGTTTCCATACTTGCCGACGGTCTTAACAATCTTACCGATTGCGGCAGCAGTCTGCTTTCGGTGCTTTCGTTCAAGCTTTCCTCAAAGCCGGCGGACAAGGAGCATCCGTTTGGCCACGAGCGTATAGAATACGTCTTTTCGATGGTGGTAGCCTTCATAATTCTTCTCGTTTCCTTTGAAACGGGAAAGGAGTCGTTTTTGAAGATACTTTCCCCACAAGAACCGGTGTTTACTTATTACGCGGTGGGCGTGCTCGTCGCTTCCATTCTCGCTAAGTGTGCGCTTTATCTATACTACAAATCGGTTGCAAATAGGATAAATTCCGAAATCCTTGCCGCTGCCGGTGCTGATAGCCTCGGTGATTGCGTTTCAACGACCGTCGTTCTCGTAACGCTCGTTATTTCTCGGGTTACCGGCTATAATATTGACGGATACGCGGGAATTTTCGTTGCGATATTCATCGCGCTTGCGGGCGTTGGAGTTTTGCGTGCGGCGTTTTCAAATCTTATCGGAAAGGCACCCGACGCCGATATGATAAACGATATAAAGCAGAGGATAGAGAGTCATTCGGGCGTTCTCGGCACGCACGATTTGGCGGTTTACAGCTACGGCCCGAATAAGTATTTCGCAAGCGTTCACGTCGAGGTCGATGCGGGCGTTGACGTTCTCGTATCTCACGAGCTGGTTGATGATATAGAGCGCGATTTTGCAGAGAATACGGGCATAGTTCTGGTCGGACATCTCGACCCTATCGTGATAGACGACGAGCGTGTAAATTCCTTGCGCCTTCTGATTGGCGAATTCGTCAGAGAAATGGACGAAAGATTTTCCGTACACGATTTTCGTATGGTGTTCGGCGAGCGAAGGACCAACGTGCTGTTTGACGTGGCGATACCGTTTGACACCGAGCTTTCGCGTGACGCCATCAAGTGTGCTGTCGAGCAAAAGGTAGTATCGATTGACGAGCGTTACTGTCCTATCGTTACTATTGAATATTCCATATAAAAGGACACGAAAAACAGCGCTGTCCGACAGAGAGCCGAGTTGTGATTTTCGGCTCTCTGCCGGAAGCGCTGTTTTTTCTTTTTTCGGTAACGCCCTCTTCGTTTTTTTCGTGGGCCGCTCCGTGTATGAATTTGTCCTTCGGGGTTATTCACCGAGCTTCGCGCGCAGGGTTTTTATATATTCCATCGGGGATATGCCCATCGTTTTCTTGAAAAGTCGGCTGAAATAATGTATTGAGGAAAAGCCAAGCTCGTCGGATATCTGCGTAATGTTAACCGCGCCGTCACGGATAAGCCGACGCGCTTCCTTTATTTTCAAGGAATTAACGTATGATATGATGCTCGTGCCGAACGCCGCCTTGAAGGTTTTGCAAAGTGTGGTTTTATTGGTTCCGAAAAGGAACGACAATTCTTCAAGCGTAATGTTTTCACGGAAATTCTCGGTTAGGTAATCGTGAATTTCGCGCATTTTCGAATCCGCGAGAACGAGGCTCTTGTCCTTGCTTTTCATTTCACGGCTGCGTATGAGGCTTATTAAGAAGCATTCAAGCTTTAGCTTTATAAGCTGGTCCGCGCCAAACGGATAATCGCGGCGTGTTTTCATATCCTTAAGGTTGGGCAGGTCGTAGGGGGGCATAAATACGGCTCGTCCCTCGCGTATAACGTCCGAAAGCAGCCGCCCCTGCTCAGCGTTCAATTCGCAGGGGGACGTTGAAAATTTAAAAAGCTCGGGACAGTGACACTCAAAGCCGATTATTATGACGTTCGGAGAGCCGCTATCCTCACAGCGAAGCGAATGTATCTCCCCCGCAGTATGTATAATCATTTCGTTCTTCTGAAGAACACCGCAAAATCCCTCCGACTCAACCCGTATAGCTCCCGCGTCAACGTAAACGAGCTCACAGAATTCGTGGCTGTCGCCAAACGTGTGATAGTCCTTGGTGAATTCAAAATAGTGTATATTCGCAATGCGTGTAACCTCGATTGCGATATCGAATTTTTTCAGCTTAAATTCCAAGAAAAACACCTCTTTTGTAAAGTTTGGTTGTCTGAATACGCTCAATTTGTGCCTTGCGGCAACTCTTTGCGTCGTGTAAATGCCGAGCGCGCATCGGCAAGAAAACAAAAGCTTTGGAAATTTCGGTCGCTTTTGCTTGATTTTATAATAGCACACGAGTCGGCGAAAGTCAATTGAAAAATTGAACTAAATCAAAACAATTTACTATTGTGCAAAAATAATTTAATATTGTGTAAATACATAACAGAGAAAATACTGTATAATTTGTTTAAAGAGGCAAAACGAAATTGCGTACTGATATTTAAATAATAAATAATACACTAAAGGAGATTTTATAATGAGCAGAGTTTGTATTCCCGATTATGAATATAAGGAGAGAATTGCCAAGGCTGCAAAGCTTATCCGCGAGCGCGGACTTGACGTAATGCTCGTGGCGTCCACCGAGTCGGATTATGCCAATGCGAGATACTTCAGCGGTTTCTGGCCGCTTTTCGAAAGAGCGGGCGTTGCGATTTCGGCATCCGGTGATGCGGCACTTATCTGCGGACCCGAGTCTGCTATATTTGCAAAGGACTTCGGAAAGCTTGACAAGGTATTCGTTCTTAAGGAATTCAGAGAGTCGGCTGACCCCGCGTACCCCGAGCTTCGTGCAGACACCTTCTCTGACGTTTTCCGCGCTATCGGCGTGTCGGGCAAGAAAATTAAGATTGGTCTTGGAAGCTACGTTGAGTGTACGCTCCCG
This sequence comes from Eubacteriales bacterium, assembly GCA_045576135.1. Taxonomy (GTDB): domain Bacteria; phylum Bacillota; class Clostridia; order Oscillospirales; family CAG-272; genus UBA1740. Next base: position 87 of record JAZNFU010000330.1, on the reverse strand, counting down.
ATTTACGAGGGACTTAAGGACTCTTATCCCGAGGCTGAAATCGTTAAGTGCAACGATATTATGGTACAGCTTCGTAAGATTAAGAGT
>JAZNFU010000329.1:0-3558 GCA_045576135.1 Eubacteriales bacterium | reverse complement strand
CTCGCTACTTTATCGAAAAGCTCGGTCTTGATATGCCCGAGGCAGAGGTCATAGAGCTTATGAACCGCTACGCCTACGACGAATACGCTTATAAAATTCAAGCTAAACCCGACGTTGTTGAAACGCTGAAGCGCTTGAAGTGCGAGGGTGCCGAGCTTAATATTCTGACGGCGAGTCCGCATTTGGTGCTGGATATATGTCTTCGGCGACTCGGAATTTTTGAGCTTTTCACAAACGTATGGTCCTGCGACGATTTCGCCACGACCAAGGCAAACCCCGAAATTTATAAAATGGCAGCCGAAAAAATCGGAAAGCCCGTGGGAGAAATCCTTTTCCTTGACGACAACCTCAACGCCGATAAAACGGCTGCGGCGGCAGGTATGGCGGTGTGCGGAGTTTACGACCCCACCTCAGAGGATTACGCCGAGGAAATAAAAGCCGTTTCGGACTACTACGTAAGGGATTTGCGCGAGCTTCTCAAGTTATGAGTGCCGTCCGACAACGATTTTGTTGAATCCAAAAATTCACAGAGGTAATATATATGAAGAAAATATTTGTTCTCTCATTATCGATTTTCGCACTGATTTTTGCGCTGTGCTCCTGCGACCCTAACAACACCGCCGCAAACGTCTACGACAGATACGAAACCGACGAGGACGGAAACCAAATAAGAGTGCAGGTTATGCACGAATTCGGAAACAAGGAAAATATACTTATCGAACGCTATCACGACAAAAACGGCGTTTTGGTGTTTGAAATAAATTACGACAACTACGCCGAAAACGACGTCGCGTTCACCCAAACCTTTCACACTAACGGAAACAGAAAGCTCGTGACGACCTACAACGACGACGGCAGCTACAGCATCGACGAGCACGACGAGTCCGACGTGCACCTTTACAGCAAGGAATACGACAGTGAGGGCAGACTCGGCACCGTCTACACCTTCTACCCATCGGGCTTCCAAGCATCGATTGAAACCTGGGACGAAAACGGAAATTTGGTGAACCGCCGCAAATTCACAGACGAGGACGTGTCTACCGTATTTGAGGACTACACGGTGTACTTCGAATCCGACAGAACCGTGTACGTACTCACGGTATACGACGGTCAGCGTGAGAAGAGCTGTGATATGATAACCAAAACGCCAAGCGGCGAGTTTATTGAGCACAGACTTGATGAATTTTCCGAAAACGGTGATATATTCCGCACGGTTCAGTACGACGAGCTTGGCAACGTAATAAGCGAGGGCAACCATAAAAAATAATCCTCGCCTTCACGCAGCTTACATAAACAAGAAAAGCAAAAAACAATAAAAAATCTGACAAAATGTAAACAAGACGTTTAATAATAAAACGAGAGATGCATAAAAAATCAGCATCTCTCATTTTATTTTCCGATAAAAATACTAACCATAATTTTGCGAAGCGTCACTTTGTTTCGCTAATTCCGATGAAATAATCCGCACTGACTCCGTAAAATCTGCAAAGCTTTATCAAATCATCGATTTTGAGCTCCGACCTACCCTCCTCTATATGACTATACCCTTGCTGTGATTTGTTAATAATCGCACCTACCTTCTTTTGTGTTAAATCCCAATCCTCTCGCAAATTTCTCATTCTAATTCTGTAATTCATATCAACCTCCACTCTCTAGGTATTCCTCAAAGAGAGTCTAACACACTCAGAAATTGAGTATTGACTTTTACTCAGTGATTGAGTATAATGTTTTTATAGGCAATATGATTTTGCTCTTTAGCCGTTTTTATACATATTTTTAACGACTTATCTGCATAAACTTAAACTTAATGGAGGAGGTGTATTATAATTCGATCGGTCGCTTCCGCTTTGGAAGCATCGTCAGCATCATATTGCAAACGGCAAATTATTCAGACAAAAAATATTGTTTCTAAGGAGAAGTTATGAAAAGAATTATATCTATATTTATTTTACTTGCTGTTCTTTGTTTTTCGGTTTCGTGTGACGGCTTCGGTATAATGCCAAATCCGGACGAAGAAGACGTAGTACAGCTTATACCCGGATACACAGAGTATCAGAGTCACGTAATAGCACTTGCTTATCAAGATGCTCAAGAATTAGGCTATGCAGGATCTCTTGACGAGTTCCTTGCTATCGTTAAGGGCGCTGACGGAAAAGACGGTCAGGACGGTAAAGACGGAGAAGACGGCGTCGGAATAGACAACATTGCCATCTTTAACGGCGAGCTTATCGTACACCTCACCGATAACACTACGGTTAACCTTGGTGCTATAGTAGGAGAGCGCGGTGAGAACGGAAAAGACGGCGTTGACGGTAAAAACGGCCAGGACGGCGATACCCCCTTTGTAGGTCAAAACGGCAACTGGTGGATAGGAACAACCGACACCGGAATAAAGGCTGAAGGCGCACAGGGCGAGCAAGGCGAACAGGGCGAACAAGGTCCCGCCGGTCCTCAAGGTCCTCAGGGTCCTCAGGGCGAGCAAGGCGAACAAGGTCCTCAGGGTGAACAAGGTGTTGGCATCAATGAAATCGAAATCAATGCTGACGGAAACCTTATCATAACCCTCACCGACGGTACCATAAAAGATCTCGGTAAGGTTAAAGATACATCCTCTGGCATAACCGGTATGGATATTGTTGAGATCGAAGTCACCAACAGCCAGACACTCACCATCACGCTCGCCAACGGAATCAAGCTTCTTTGTGAAGGCTTTAGCGGCGGTACCGGAAATATATACATAACCAAATTCAATATAAGCGCAGACGGTGTTGTAACCGTAACTCTTATTAACGGTGCTGTTCAGGAATACGGAACACTGTCAATAGTTCGTATGACTGCCGATTACGAGATTGTTCTCGAATTTACAAACGGCAACTACTATTCTCTCGGTAAGGTATTCTCTGTTCAGGGAACAGCCTGCACACACGTTTTCTCGGATTGGATCAGCGGTGAAAAAGCAGACTGCGATTCTATGGGCTTCAATACAAGAGTTTGTGTATACTGCGGCGTTCTTGATTATGATTTCATCTCTCCCTATGGACACGTATGGAACGGTGCTACACATCTGCTCCTCAGCCCGACCAAGACAACCGACGGTTCTATACTTGTAAGCTGCTCGGTTTGCTCGGTAGCTAAGCTTGAGGTACTCACGCCCGGCGCAGATTTTGACGGTGACTCGCTTAGCAATGGCGACGAGGTATCAACCTTTGGCACAAATCCCCTTGTTTCCGATACCGACGGCGACGGTCTTAGCGACTACGAGGAAATATTCACCCACAAGACGAATCCCACAAACGTCGATACCGACGGTGACGGATTTAATGACGGAGCAGAGGTGCTTTGGAACACAGATCCGCTGACCGCCGCTACCGGCTCAACAGTACCGGTTGACGTTGTTGTCGATACCGGTGAGGATACAGTAAAACCCGGTCTTCAAGCCGATTTGACACCCGAGCAGCTTAACACTCTTGAAATAAAGGAAAACGACTATTACGAGGAAACAACACTCGGATATATGGGTAAGGCTTACGACTATAACGTAGCCGATGGCGTTGCCGA
>JAZNFU010000328.1:0-2006 GCA_045576135.1 Eubacteriales bacterium | reverse complement strand
CAGGGGGACGACGATGCGGAGGAGATTGCCGATGCGGCGAATACCGCAGAGATAATCGTGGCGAAAAACCGTCACGGCTCGACCGGCAACGTGAAAATGGGCTGGATTGGACAGTTTACAAAATTCAGAACGCTTGAAAAGAGTTTACCAAATGGCTAATAATCCATTCGAAACCGACCTTGGAAAAAGAATTTACGAAAACGCCGTGCGTGCGATTTCGGATTTTTCGATGGCGGATATGCTCAGGGGCGGTGTTATCGTAGGACTTTCCGGTGGCGCTGATTCGGTTTTGCTTTTGTATTTTTTGCGAGAATATAGGAAAAATAATTTCGACTTTCCTATCATAGCAGTTCACGTAAATCATATGATAAGAGGTGAAGCTGCGGACGCGGACGAAGCATTCTCGGAGCAGTTAGCCAATGCGCTCGGCATCGAGTTTATCTCGGTACGCCGCGACGTTCCGAGCGTAGCAAGAGAAAATAAATTAAGCATCGAGGAAGCGGCTCGAAACGAAAGATATTCCGTTTTTTGCGAGTTATTGCAGAGCAGAAATGACGTCGACTACGTTACGGTTGCTCACAACGCCACCGATAACGTCGAAACGGTAATCTTTAACATGCTTCGCGGAAGCGGACTTTCGGGCGTTTGCGGTATCAGTGCCGTGCGCGATAATATTCTTCGTCCGCTTATCTATTGCTCGTCGGACGATATAAGAGGTGCGCTTAAGAGTGCCGATATCGAATACGTTACCGATAAGACGAATTTTGATACCGATTATACGCGAAACTATATTCGTCACGAAATTCTTCCAAGATTCAGACGTATTAATCAATCTGCCGAGAGCGCGTTTATAAAGCTATCCTCGAGTGCGAGGTGTGCGGGCGAGCTGATTCGCGATACGGCAAGGAAATTCCTTGGGAGCAGGGCGGTCGTTCCAAGAGCCGAGCTTGCCAATCAAAATAAAACCGTTTTTTTTGAGGTCGTTAAGCTTATGGCTAAAGCGCATACGGATAAGATGCTCGAGGCGGTTCACGTCGATGCGATTTTTTCGCATATTGACGATGACAATTTCTCCGTATCGCTTCCCGACGGGTACTCGTTCGTGTGTGAGCGGGGTAATTGCAGAATATGTAAAAACGAGAAGTCGGATGCATTCAGACTCCCCGTAAATATTGGTGAAAACGATTATTCCGACTTTGGTGCGATTTTGTTTGCAGATTTCGATAAACCCGAAAAAACTTATTCAAATGTTTACAAATTTTCAATACAAGTCGCCATACCGTTTGATATAATAAAAGGCGGATTGTATATAAGAAATAAATTGGACGGCGACGCTTACCGCGTGGGCGGTATGACCAAAAAGCTTCGGCGAATGCTGTGCGATGCGGATATACCGAAATCGGTCAGAGGAAAAATTCCGATTTTGTGCGATGATGACGGTATACTTTGGATACCCGGCTTCCGCGTGCGCGACTACGATAAGAATATCGGCGGCAGAATGCTTTATCTTACCTTTGCCTTAACCGATTTGTCTTCAACCGACCGCTTTTATTTTGCTGATAAACGGTCCCTTAATTAAATGTTTAGAAAGGCTTGAGAATACTTAATGAAAGCAAATTTTAAGAGCATAATTATGCTCGTCGTTACCGTTGCCGTAATACTGACGGCGGTTTCGTTCTTTTCACGGAACAGAGACAGCGGTGAACAGTTCAAATACAGCGACCTCATTGAGCTTTTTGAGGCGGATTTGGTAAAATCCTACGAGGTTGACGGAAATCTCGTTATGACGCTCGTTACTTACGTCCCCGATCTTAACGATGATAAGTCCTATAAGTACGGCAGCGACGGTGAGGTCGTGTATAAGCTCAATAAGGACGGAAAACCCGTAACCGAGAAGAAGGAGTATACGCTTGGATACAATTTCCAGCTCACGCAAATAAACGAGCTCGTAGGCGACTGTGACCGTCTTGAGAATTACGAGTATCTTCAGGCGGGTGAAGCTCCCT
>JAZNFU010000327.1:0-4382 GCA_045576135.1 Eubacteriales bacterium | reverse complement strand
TACGGCCCTCCCGGAACCGGTAAATCGCAAACAATTGTTAACATTATTACCGACAGTATATGCAAAGGCAAGCGAGTTCTCGTCGTTTCACAGAAGAAGGCGGCGCTCGACGTCGTATACAACCGTCTTGGCCCCTTAGGCGAAAAGGCGATGTATATCACCGACGAAACGAGGGAAAAGCGCAGCTTCTATGAGCGATGTCTTTCGGCGCACCAAAAGGATATGATAGAAAGCCTTGCGGACGTTGAAGGAATGTCGGCGGAATACGACGAGCTTCAGGAAAAGATAGAGCGCGAGGAGCGCGACCTTGAAACTATATTCAACGTCCTCAACGTAAAGCGTCCGTTTGGTCTTACTCTTTCCGAGATGTACTCGTCCTCCTACGCTTTGCACAAGGGCTCGCAGGAATACGGCATATACCTTGAGCTTATCAAGCGCGAAGACATACTTGCCCTTAATTACAAGCAGATAAGCGACGCCCTTTTCGTTATAAAATCGAGGAATCTCGAAAGACTTTATTACGACTTTATACAGAATAAGGAAAAGAATCCGCTTATCGACCATTTACAGCCTAATATCGATATTCACACGATAAGCGAGGTGCGCGGTCAGCTTGACGAGATAGGAAAATCGCGCAAGGGTCTTTTCAATATCGCGAAATACCCGTATTACCGTCAGGTTTTGGCTTATTACGACAGACTCTCGGACAAATCCGACGTCGACGCCATCGTAAAGCTTGCGACCAAGCTTGAAACCGGAAAGTCGCTCACTCCCGCGCGCAGCTGCATAAAGCGCGAATTTCTCGACACCTTAGCGGCTATCGAGAGCTTCGTTTCGGAATACGACTGTCTGCACCGCGTTCTTACGGTTGACGGCTATATTGCGGTTATCGATAACATTCTTCGCGGTAACACCTCTTATATCAAGCTCGTTCACGAGGCGCTCGACAATTACATCTCGCTTCGCGACGTCAACAACCTGCTTGAAAGCCTTGACGGCAACAAGCTTTCACTGTTGAATTTTGCATACACGGCGAGCAAAAATTACTCGCATTACGAGTATATACTCGACAAGTTCCTCGAAATAAGAATATATCACGAAATAATCAAATACGAGGAAGAATGCAAAGAACAGTTGTCAAAAATGGTGGATTATCCCAACATAACCTCCAGAATTTACAAACTGAAGGAGGCGCAACTCGCCGTATCGTATAAGCTCTGCGCAAGCAAAAACAGCAAGGAATACGACACGCTTTACGCTACCGCCAAAAACAACAAGGACTATCTTTATCAGATTTCCAAGGACCAAAAGCTTTGGCCCATTCGAAAGACGATGGAGATTTACGGCAACTTTATTCTTTCGCTTTTCCCCTGCTGGTTGCTCTCACCCGAAAACGTATCGAATCTTTTACCGCTTGAAAAGAATTTATTTGATATCGTTATCTTCGACGAGGCATCGCAGGTGTTTATCGAAAGCACTATTCCCTCCATATACAGAGGACGGAATATCGTGGTTGCGGGTGACGCAAAGCAGCTTCGTCCGTCCACGACCTTTATGAAGCGTTATCTGGGCGCGGACCCCGAGCTTCAGGAGGACTATTCGGTGCAGGCGGCGCTTGAGGTTGAGAGCCTTCTTGACCTTGCCGTCGCGAGATACGAAAGCGCGAATCTTACCTATCACTACCGAAGCCGCAGGCGCGAGCTTATCGACTTCTCGAACAACGCCTTTTACTCCACCGGGCTTCAAATTTCGCCCAACATATCCAAGGACAAGACCGAGCGTCCCATATTGCGCTCAAAGGTTGCGGGTGTGTGGGTTGACCGAAGAAATCCCGCGGAGGCAAAAAAAATCGTTGAGCTTTTGAAGGATATTTTCAAGACGCGCAAAAACGCCGAAACGGTCGGTATTATCACCTTTAACAGCGAGCAGCAATCCTGTATTGCGGACGCGATAGACCGCGAGTGCCTTCGCGACTCCGAATTCCGCTCGGCTATTATCGAGGAAACGCACCGCACCGAAGACGGCGAGGACGTGAGCCTCTTTATCAAGAACCTTGAAAACGTCCAGGGTGACGAGCGAGATATCATTATATTCTCGATAGGCTATGCACCGAACGAGGCAGGAAAGCTGTATACCAATTTCGGCTCGCTGTCCTCGGAGGGTGGCGAAAACCGTCTTAACGTAGCTATAACGAGAGCAAAATCAAGAATATACGTCGTGACGAGCATCGAGCCTGAGGATTTAAAGGTCGAAAACTCTAAGCACGAGGGACCGAAGCTTTTAAAGAAGTATCTTAAGTACGTCCGCGCCGTATCAAACGGCTCCTCGCAAGAGGTGGCGGCTATACTTTCAGAGCTTTCGACGGCTGAGGCGCGCGCCGCAGCTATAACGAAAGCACCCGAGGTAGAGGAGCAGATACGCGCAAGACTCGAAAAGCTCGGCTACCGCGTTGACACCAATCTCGGAAACAAGAATAACCGAATATCCCTCGCAATATACGACGAGGAACACGACCGGTACCTCGTCGGCGTCGAGCTTGACAAGCACGCGTTCGAGGCGTCCGACTCAACGCTTGAGCGTGACGTCTACAAGCCGAGATTCCTCAAGGCTCGCGGCTGGAGCATCGTACGCGTATGGTGCAGAGATTGGTGGCTGTATCCGACCAAGGTTATAAAATCCATAACCGCGATAGCCGACAAAAACAAGGCTCGCTTGGCGGCAGATAGGTCGGGCGGGACGAAATAAACCGTACTCGGATTCAAAAGCCGTCGAAATGACGCCGTCGGTACTGTTATTAATAGGTAAAAAAACAAAAATTATCGTATATGTTCTTGAATTGTTAAAAAACATAGTGTATAATGTATACGAATACAATCAGAAAGGGCTGGATTATGCTTAACTTTTTACTTGAAGAAGCAGAGGGCGGCAGCGGCGAGCTTGTAACCACTATCATAATGATAGCCGCACTTCTTTTGTTCTTCTACTTCTTTATGATTCGTCCTCAGAAAAAGCAGGAGAAGAAGGACGCGGAGATGCGCGACTCTCTCGCTGTTGGCGACGAGGTAACGACCATTGGCGGTATTATTGGTAAGATAGTTTCGATAAAGGGCGAAACCTTCGTGCTCGAAACGACCAAGGACAAAACCAAAATCCGTTTCCTTAAGGGCGCTGTAAGAAGCGTTGACGTTAAGGCTGCCGATATTGCCGCAACCGTTATGGAGGCTAAGGAGGCTGAGGAAGCCGAGAAGGCCGACGGCGCGGAACAAAAAACCGATAATTAATTTTCGGTCATAAAGCATTCGACCTCTGAATAAGCTGTAATAAGACTTATTCGGAGGTCGTTTGTTTATGTCTTTCAAGAAAAGCTCTGCACGCCGCGGTGTGTTTTCAAAAATCTGCTTATCCCTTTTGATTTCAGCGGCAATACTCCTTGCGCTGTGCGCCGTAGCAACAGCCGTCGCGTACTTTACTCCCGACCCGATGTCGCTCGTGAAGCCGCTTTCGGTTGCGGTAACCGTAACGAGTGCCTGCGTATCCGCGGCAATAAATTCAAGGCTGTTCGGTGTCAGCCCCGCCCTGATATCCTCGCTCATTCTGACGCTGATTATGATGGGCGCGGGAATTATCGCGAGCCACGGAAAAGCCGACCTCGGAGCACTCATAAACTACGTCTGCTATATGGCGAGCGCGTGCCTTTTCGCCTATCTTTCGGGGCGCAAGAGAAAAAATAAGCCGTACAGAAAAAGAAGATAAGGTGAAAAAAGCATCGCACGGCAAAGCCGCCGTGCGATGCAAAACTCGGTATTTCGCTTACGAAAAATAGAAAAAAACAAAGATAAAACCGTCAAATGCGGCAGAATTTTATAATTTTCCGTCGTTTTTTGCCGCCAAAGCGAAAAAGCTAAATCGGCAAGCCTTGCGCCCATAAATTTCAGGGTCCTTCGCCGCGCTATACTCGGCAAGCTGCTCAGGTACCGTATATTCTGCCGCCGAGGCGTCCGAGCTTTTCGGTTAGCCGCTCGTAGCCTCTGTAAATTATCTCGGCGTTTTCTATATTGCTCTCGCCGCGCGAGTGAAGTGCCGCAATAATGCACGCCGCACCGCCGCGCAAATCGGTAGCAAACGTGTCCGCATGTGAAAGTGCGGATTTTTTTATTTTTGCCACGTCCTCAAAAATCTCGTATTCAAGTCCGAAAGCGGATAGCGAGGAAAGATATCCGTACCTTTGAGGCCATACGGTGTCGTTTATACTGCCTCCCGCGCCGAGTGCTAAAACCGGTGCGGCTATCGGCTGAAGATCGGTGGGAAAGTCGGGATACGGCCCGGTTTTAAGCGTTATTTGCCCGTCGGGCACGCCCTCGGCGCTTATCCAATCCTCTCCG
>JAZNFU010000326.1:0-4017 GCA_045576135.1 Eubacteriales bacterium | reverse complement strand
CGGAATTGCCGAAGCCTCACCGGCTGAAATAGACGAATACAACATACTCAACGCGTCTATGCTCGCTATGCGCAGAGCAGTCGATATACTCTCTGTTAAAGCAGATTTCGCTCTTATTGACGGCAACTGCTCAAGGGGATTTGAAATCCCGACTATGACGGTTGTCAAGGGCGACTCGATATCAGCCTCCATCGCGGCAGCGTCCATACTCGCTAAGGTTACGCGTGACAGAGGCTGTATAGAGCTTGACCGCGAATATCCCGTATACCAAATAGCCAAGCACAAGGGCTATCCCACCAAGGAGCATATGGACGCCGTAAGAGAGCACGGCGCAGCTCCGATTTACCGAAAGAGCTTTCTTAAATTTCTTGATAAATGAATATACTTAAGGTTTTAACGAGGCAGAGGAAAATCGGCGATATCGGAGAGGCAGCTGCGGCGAAATACCTGCGAAAGCGGGGCTATAAAATTCTCGAAAGAAATTACGTTGCCATAGGTGCGGAAATCGATATAATAGCAGAAAACCGCGAATATACGGTTTTTGCAGAGGTAAAAACGAGGACCTACGCGCCGGGTGGCACGAATATGGAATCACGTCCGGCAGCCGCGGTAAATTACGAAAAGCAATCAACTATAATAAGGGTGGCTAAATGCTACCTTGCACATAATAAAAAGGACAAGCGCGTGCGTTTTGATATATTGGAGGTTTATTCCGACAAGGACGGCAAGGTAACAAAAATCAATCATATTGAAAACGCATTCAGACAAGAGAGGAGAAATTTTCAATGAACTACGTTAGCACAAGAGGTAAGGACAACGCCGGTGTAAGCTCGGCGTACGCTATAAAAACCGGTCTTGCCGGCGACGGCGGACTTTATATGCCCGAGGATATTCCTCAAATATCCTACGAGGAAATAACCGAGCTTCTCAGCGCGGACTACCCTACCCGCGTGGCAAAAATACTTTCCCGTTTTCTTACCGACTATACGTACGACGAGCTTTACGAGGACGCCATAGGTGCGTATGCCAAGGAAAAATTCGGAGAAAATCCCGCTCCCGTCACCAAAATCGACGACAGCGTTTATATGCTTGAATTGTGGCACGGTCCAACGTGTGCATTCAAGGATATGGCGCTTCAGATAATGCCGCGTCTTTTCTCTCGCGCACTTAAAAAATGCGGCGAGGAGCGCACCGCAATGATACTCGTCGCAACCTCGGGTGACACCGGCAAGGCCGCGCTTGAGGGTTATCGCGATATACCCGGAACAAAAATCAAGGTATTCTATCCCATAAACGGCGTAAGCCGCGTACAGAAGCTCCAAATGCAAACTCAAGTTGGCAAAAACGTTTCTGTCGACGGAATTATAGGCAATTTTGACGATGCACAAACCGGTGTTAAAAAGATATTTTCCGACAAAAAAATCGCAAGCGAGCTTAACGAGCGCGGCGTATTCTTATCAAGTGCAAACTCGATAAACTGGGGCAGACTCGTGCCGCAGATAGTATACTACGTATCGGCTTATTGCGATATGGTAAACGCGGGAGCTATAAAGCTCGGCGACAAAATCGACGTTTGCGTCCCCACGGGCAATTTCGGTAATATTTTTGCAGGCTACATCGCAAAGCTTATGGGTCTTCCCATTGAAAAGCTCGTGTGCGCCTCGAACGCCAACAGAGTTTTAACCGATTTCCTCACGAGCGGAACGTACGACAGAAACAGAGATTTTTATACTACGATTTCGCCGTCTATGGATATTCTCATATCCTCGAATCTTGAAAGACTCCTTTTCGTAACGCTCGGTGCTGAAAAAACTGCCGCATATATGTATCAGCTTTCCAAGGACGGATGCTATACGCTCAGCGCGGAGGATCTTGCAAAAATCAACGAATCCTTCGTCGGCTATTACACCGACGAGAACAAGACTAAGGCTACCATAAAGGAGCTTTTCGAAAAACAAAACTGCCTTGTCGACACGCATACCGCCGTCGCGCTCAGTGCGACGTACGAATATATGCGCGAGGACAAGACAGAGAGAAAGATTTTGACCGTTTCCACAGCCTCAGCCTACAAATTTGCCAACGACGTTTATAATTCGCTCACGGCAAAGGCGCCAGCTGATGAGCTTTCAGCCTTAAACGAGCTATCACGGTTGACAGGCGTTCCGGTTCCGATGCCGCTCGCTCGGCTTGACTCCAAGGAGGTGCGCTTTGTAAGGACTATTGAGAAGGAAGATATGGAAAAGGTCACTTTGGAATTTGCCGAGGCTTAAAATTCCTTGGGCTTAAACGTAGCGCAAACCGTATCCGCCGAGGACTCCGCATTGCAAGGTCCTACGCAGATGCATCCGGCGTAGCACTCGTTTTTGCCGTTGTGATATGCACAATGCTCTACGTTGCACATAATACCCTTTATGTGCTTATCCGCGTCGCATCTGCACTCGTTTTTCTGCTTGTTCTGTTCCATAAACGATTCTCTTTTCTGCAAGCGTTTCGCTCGCATTTCGTATTGTAACCGATGCTTTCAACTTTATACGTCACGGAGAGAAAATAATGGCGCTTTATACTATTGCCGACCTTCATCTTTCGCTTCATAACGAAACCGACAAGTCAATGGAGGTTTTCGGGAGCAGGTGGTTGGAATATACCGAAAAGCTGAAAAAAAACTGGTCACGTCTGATTACGGATGACGACACGGTGGTTATACCCGGAGATATTTCTTGGGCGCTCGCGCTCGAAGAAGCAAGCAAGGACCTGCTATTTATAGAATCGCTTCCGGGAAAGAAAATTCTCGCCAAGGGAAACCACGATTTCTGGTGGTCAACTATGAGAAAAAACGAGATTTTTCTCGACAAGCTCGGCATAAAATCCATATCGTTTCTTTTTAACAACGCCCATTACGCCGACGGATTTATTATTGCCGGCACAAGAGGCTGGTACTACGACGACGATGCAACCGGCGTGCCGGAAAACGCAGATTTCCAAAAAATAGTTAACCGAGAGGCACAAAGACTCAGGACGAGTCTTACCGAGGCAAAAAGGCTTCAAGCCGAGCATCCGGATGCGGAAATTATCGCCTTTACTCATTTTCCGCCCGTCTTTAACGAGCGCGCGGTCGACGAGTTTATCGATGCACTTTCGGACTTCGGCGTAAAACGCCTCTATTTCGGTCACGTACACGGCTGCTACTCTATCGAGCCGTCGTTTGAATACCGCGGAATAAAAATGAGCATTATTTCCGCGGATTATCTCAATTTCACGCCAAAGCATATACCCAAAACAACTTAAATTTGCATTTTTGACATTTTTTGCTGTTAAATATTCCAACGGCTATTGACAAAACGGAATATATGTTGTAAAATAATGTGGTTAATTTGAATAATTAAAAATAACATATCATATTTTTCGGAGGAAGAAAAATGAGCCTTATCAAAAAGGAGCTTACAGAAAAATCGGGCTTTACAATGGAATTTTCGGTAAGCCGCGAAGTTTACGAGAAAGCAGAAAACGAAGCTTACAAGAAGAACGTAAAGAAAATGAACGTTCCCGGCTTTAGAAAAGGAAAGGCACCCAAGAGCATAATCGAAAAGTATTACGGCAAGGGCGTGTTCTTTGAGGATGCTATAAACGCTTGCATTCCCGACGCTTTTGACGAAGCTGTAAAGGAAGCAGGACTTGAGATTGTAGGTATGCCCAAATTCGATCTCGTTTCCGCAGAGGGCGATATCGTACTCAAGGCTGAAGGATTCGTTAAGCCCACGGTTACTATCGAGGATTACAAGGGCATCAAGGTAAAGCGCGACGTTAAACCCGTTACCGACGAGGACGTTGAGGCTGAGCTTAACAAAGCAAGAGAAAGAAACGCAAGAACCAGCGACGTTACCGACAGACCCGCACAGCTTGGCGATACCGCCAACATCGACTACGAGGGTACGGTTGACGGCGTAGCATTTGACGGCGGTGCCGCAAAGGCGCACGACCTCAAGCTTGGCTCCGGCTCGTTCATCCCCGGCTTCGAGG
>JAZNFU010000325.1:0-6014 GCA_045576135.1 Eubacteriales bacterium | reverse complement strand
GCTTGCAAAGAGTGAAATGAAAATTGAGCTTACGAGCGTTATCATCTCGTTCGTTCCGAAGAATTTGCCGCGCTTATCGTTGCTTATAATCGATACCGTCCACACGGATTTTTGCGGTCCGATGATGCTCTTGATGACAGATCCTAAAACGAGCGCAAGAATGAAAAGTAAAACTTTCAGGCTCTTGTTCATATCCGAAAGCGGTATTAAGTACAAAAATGCCAACAAAAGTTGTCCTACAACGGTCGAAATGATAACGAAGTTCTTCTTGCTCCGCATTCGCGCGGTTATAAGGGCGACAAGCTGAAATACGTATCCGATTTCAAGTCCTCGGCTCAGCATGCCTATCGTAGCATCGTCGATTCAAACGGTCATTGCAAGCTTCGTGATGTAGGTGCCGGACACGAATGTGGAAACAAAATATTGAAGGGCTGCCTCAATTATAAATATAATCCGACTCGTTTTGTAGATATCCTTGGCGTTTTGTGACATAGCCTTGAGCACCTTTCTTCCGTGACAAAATTTTGAGATTCTTAATATTCAATTTTACGGCTTCAAGCTTGAAAAAGTGAAGCTCACCACAATACTACCACAAGGCTGTGTGCTTGTCAATAGTTAAAAATAAATTAAAAAAATCTTTTTTCGACGGCGATGCTTTTTGCATAAAAAGAGCCGCTCCGAAGTCTGTTCACGGAACGGCTCGCCGTCGGTATTTAATTCGTTCCCGCCGTCAGCTTTATTAGAAGCTCGGTGTCGTCGGGCTGTACCTTTGCCTCGTGTGCCGCGCGGTTTCGCACCGTTGCGCCGCATCTGTCGCATCTGTGTATTATGATATATCCGCGCTTGGCGTCGGGGAGAGTCTGAATAGGGCGGAGTATTCCGCCGCAAGTATTTTGTCTGTCGCCGGGGTTTATATCAACGTGCAACGAGCATAGACAAAAGGGACAATGATTGCGTGAGGTGTAACCGAGAGGGAGTACCTCGCGCCCACAGTTTTTGCAGATAAATCCGCTGTCATTTTTAGAAAAAAGCTTAGTTTGCATAATACCTCACCGAAAACTATTTTCCAACGCAGAATTTTGAGAAAATATCAGCTACGACGCCCTCCGAAACCTCGCGCGAATCCTGCTCGCATATAGCTCCGAGCGCGCGCTCTATATCCGAGGATACCGCATCCTGCGAAAAACCGTCGCGAAGCCCCCCGATTGCGTGCTGTAAGCAGTCGTAGGTCCTCGTGAGCTGTGCGTGCTGTCTTGCGCTTGAAACTATCGCCGTATCCGATACGTTGATTTTTTCGTCTGTCATAAGTCGGTTCACCGTGTCGGAAAGCTTTTCGTAAAGCGCCTCCGGCTCTTTTGCCGAAACAAGCTCTACCGCGTCGAACAGCTTGCCGTAGGCGAAGTCTTGCGGATCGAAATCCGAAATATCCGATTTATTGAGAATCGCTATCCTGGTAGCGTCGCTATTCTTGATTTTTTCTATAAGCTCGACGTCCTCCTCGCGAAGCGGCAGGGAAATATCAAATACCGCAAGTATAAGCTCGGAGTCGTCAATGCTTTTTATCGAGCGCTCTATTCCGATTTTTTCGACCTCGTCCGATACGCCGTCCGTACGTATTCCGGCGGTATCCTTAAGATTAAGCGCCACTCTGCCGAGCGTTGCTACGCTTTCAAGGACGTCGCGCGTAGTGCCGGCGATGCTCGTAACGATAGCGGCGTCACGTCCGACGAGCGCGTTGTATACCGAGCTTTTTCCGACGTTTGGTCTGCCGCAAAGCACCGTAGGTATTCCCTCGGAAATTGCGCGTCCGGTCCGATAGGTCGCGATAAGGCGTGAGAGTCTTTCGGATACGTCACAAAGCGCGCTCAAAAGCTCATCGTCACTATAATCTCCAAGGTCCTCGTCGGGATAGTCTATTCTTGCGTATATTGAGCTCATTACGGCGGTTATGCGTGACTTGATATCGTCAATACACGAATTGAGTCTTCCTCTTGAGGTTGACGAGGAAAGAGCAATCTCCTCGCGGCTCTTTGCTTCAAGAAGCTTGCCTATAAGCTCAGCGTCCGTGAGAGTCAGCTTTCCGTTTATAAACGCCCTTTTTGTGAACTCGCCCGCACGTGCGGCAACCGCTCCGTGCCTGAACAAAAGCTCAAGCACCGTTTTTGTAACGAGAATACCGCCATGACAGTAAATTTCAACCGTATCTTCTCCCGTATACGACGCGGGAGCAACGAAGCGGCACGCCATAACGTCGTCAACGGTTTCCTCAGCGTCGATTATATTGCCGTATATCTGCCGTCTTGGCTCACATTTCGATAGCGGAATCGCGCATTTTGGAAAGAATACACGGTCGGCAATTTCAAACGCACCGCTGCCGCTCATTCTGATAACGGCAACCCCACCCTTGCCGGGTGGGGTTGAAACCGCTGCTATTACGTCGGTAAAAGCATTCATTTTATTCTGCTACCTCGTCAGCGGAGCTTACACGCTCTATGGAAACGGCTTCGTCCGCCACGTCGTCGTCGGAAAGCTCTGCCGCGGCAACCGACTCAAAAGCGCCCGCGTTAAGAACGTCTTCCTCTTCGGTTGAAAGAACGGCTGTCTGTTCCTTGATAGAAAGCGCTGCGGTGTCCTCCTCGAAAAGCTCCTTGGGCTTTTTCTCGGTGAGATATATAACTATCTTACGGTTGTTATCAGAGCCTACCGAATTGGTGCAAACGCCCTCGATGCCCTGAACCTCGGAGTGAATGATTCTTCTTTCGTACGCGCTCATCGGCTCGAGCATAACGCTGCGCTTGTTGCGAAGCGCCTTTGCCGCCATTCTTCTTGCGAGCGCTCTGAGAGTTTCCTCTCTTTTTGCACGGTAGCCTTCAATATCAATAGTAACGCGGCTCTTGTCGCGCTCACCGTTTATATTCTTCTTTGCACAAGCGAGGTTTGCAAGATACTGAAGCGCATCGAGAGTATCGCCGTGGTGACCTATAAGAGTGGATGCGTCCTCACCCGTAATGGTGATTCTTCTCGTACCGTCCTCAACCGAGTAAAGCGTTGCAACAGCGTTAAGACCAATGTTGGAAATAAGAGTGTTTACAAAATCAAAGGACATATCCTCGCCGACGGAAACCTCTCTTTTTTCTAACTTAAGGTTACATTCGGGGATAACGTTAGATTCTTTTTGTGCATTCGAGGTTTTTTCCTGCTTCTCGGCTTTGGGTTTTCTGTTCTCGTTTTTCTGCTGGATTGCACCGCCGTTTTTGCGGTGTCTGTCGCGCTTGTGGTTGCGCTCGCGGCGGTTTTGCGCGCCGCCCTTCTCGTCTTTTTCGGGGGATTCAATATACGCTCTTACCTGCGCGGGCTTCGACATAAAGCCGAGGAATCCCTTTTTACCTGCGTAAATTACCTCGTACTGTACGTCGTCAAGCGGGCCTGCACCGAGTGCGGCTCTGGCGTGTTCCTGAGCTTCGGTTACGTCTTTACCCGAAGCGATAACTTCTTTTTTCATTATATTTTCTTCCTTACGTCAATCTTTTATTTCAGGTGTATCAAAATTGCTTTTCTTAGAGTCGTTTTGCTTTTCGTTGTTAAGTGTAGGCAGCTCGTCGTAATCGTCATCATCTATATAATGTAGAGATTTGTACTTAGGCTGCGATTTGAGTGCTGAGCGCTGAGCCTTCTCGGCTTCCTTCTGTGCCTTTCTCATAGCCTTAAGCTCCTCCGGCGTATACTTGGGAAGCGGCATAGCACGCGAGATTATGAAGGACTGTACTATGGAGAGTGCGGACTGATAAATCCAGTAAAGACCGAGCATTGCCGAGAAGTTG
Organism: Eubacteriales bacterium; assembly: GCA_045576135.1. Classification (GTDB taxonomy): domain Bacteria; phylum Bacillota; class Clostridia; order Oscillospirales; family CAG-272; genus UBA1740. The sequence goes on along the minus strand of JAZNFU010000325.1, from coordinate 2,193 downwards.
AATGCGAAGAATATCGTCATTACGGGCATCATAAGGTCCATCATCTTCATAGAAGCCGCCGACTGTGCATCCTGTCCGGGCGCCATTGCGTTACCGTTCCATTTGCGAGTAAGAGCCATCGAAAGCCAGGATACGAACGCCGCAATGAAGGGAATCAGTATCAACCAGGAAATGCTGGTGAAGGACGGAGTCGCCGCAAGGTCAAGACCGAACAGCTCAAAGTTGGGAAGCTCGGATACGGCAAACGAACCGCTGCCGTAGTCAATCGTGTTCATACTAGCAGCGTGTATTTTATTTACGAGAGCTATCTGGTCTATCTTGCTGAACGCTGCGGCTTCCTCAAGCTCGCATACGATCGTGTTTATAGCAACTATCGCATCGTCGCTGAGCTTACAGATATAGGAAAGAGGGTTTCTTATTACGTTATAAAGGAAAATAATGAGGGGTAACTGCAAAAGAAGCGGAAGACATCCGGAGAGGGGATTGTATCCCTCCTTTTGCTGAAGCGCGAGGATTTCCTCCTGCTGCTTACGCATAGTAACCTGGTCGGTTCTGCCTCTGTATTTTGCCTTGATAAGTTCAATTTTGGGTGCGAGCTTTGCCATAGCAATCTGATTCTTCTGCTGCTTGATAGAGAAGGGCAGGAAAAGAATCTTGAATACTAAGGCGTATAAAAGCAGTGCGAGTGCATAGCTGCCTGTGATGCTGTTGAAGAACGAGAGCATCGTTCCGAACAGCTTGTAAAGCCAATCAAACATATTGCTTTATTCCTTTTCGTTTTCATAATTCTCGGTGTTTTTATCGGGCTTCGGATTTCTGAAGCCGCGTTCGGGAACGGGGTCGTAGCCACCGCGACAAAACGGATTACAGCGAAGCACGCGCCACACCGCCAAAATAAGACCTACGAAAAAGCCGCGCTTCGTAAATGCTTCGATAGCATAGGACGAGCAGGTCGGAGTGAAGCGGCAGCAGGGTGTCTTCAGCGGCGAGACGTACTTTTGATAAAGGCGTAGAAGCCAAATCATCACGTTTTTCATATTTCTTTGTACATACCGAGTTTTTTAAATGCCGATTCAAGCTCACGCTTGATATCGGTGCTTTTGAGATTTATGGCGGCGCTGCGTGCTGCGATAACAATGAGAAATCCCGTTTTTAATTCTTTTTCTTTCTCGAGCGCCAATAGTCCTTCACGCATAATACGGCGGCATCTCGAACGGACAACCGCCCCGCCAAGCTTTGTAGACGTGGTAAGACCTATTCTGTTTACCACACGCTTTTGTGGATGAGCCTTCGCAAGCCTTGCCGCCGCATAGTCGGCAAGAACGTAAACGGCAAGTGCCGGTGTTATGGCTTTTTTGCCTTTCGAATACGCTTTGGAAAACAGATGATTTTCACATATTGAAACGAACTTCATAAAAATCACCTCTTAAAAATAGTTTTATCAAACAAAAACCCCGATAAAGACGCGACACGGGCGATTTATCGGAGGTTTTGTACGCCACGCTTCGTGGCAAATTGCGCTGCTTATCAATAGGTGAGGCGAGCTCTACCCTTGGCGCGTCTTCTCTTGAGAACTTTTCTACCGTTAGCGGTTGCCATTCTTTTTCTGAAACCGTGCTCTTTTTTTCTCTGCAGTTTCTTGGGCTGATAGGTTCTTTTCACGATTTTGCACCTCCTTAAAAAATTTGAACATCGGGGGCAAAAACGTGCGCCCCCTCGCGTATTCATACGAAAGCAGAATATATTATAGCCGAAAGTTGAGAAAATGTCAAGCGGTTTTTCAAATATTTTCCGTTAATATATATAAAGTGCCCGTCATATCTTGACTTTGCTCGCCGTTTCTGTTAAAATAAACGGTAGTTGATATGAAAAGTGTATTCTCGGAGGGGGACTTATGTATACTGTGGCGTTATATACGCTCGGCTGTAAGGTTTCACAGTATGAAACCGAGGCTGTTGCCGAGTCCTTTTCGGATTTTGGCTTTACCGTTTGTGATTTTGATTCGGTAGCCGACGTGTACGTCATAAACACCTGCACGGTTACCGAGGAGAGTGACAGAAAGTCAAGGCAGTTTATTCGCCGCGCCATCAGGAAAAATCCGAATGCGAAGATAATAGTTATGGGCTGCTATTCCGAGCGGGATGCACAAAGTATAGCGAAAATAGCGGGCGTCGGCGCGATTATCGGTACTGA
>JAZNFU010000324.1:0-2618 GCA_045576135.1 Eubacteriales bacterium | reverse complement strand
AAGCCGTTCCAGATGCAGTCGATAGCGCCCGACTTAAGCTCGGCGTACTTGCTTCCCCAGTCGATAACCTGAAATTTTACGTTGACGCCCATACGCTCGGCAACGAGTCTCGCAAGCTCGGTATCAAAGCCGATAAGCTCTCCGCTCTGGTCAGCAACGAGGTCGCCGTCCGCATCGTAATAGTTCATAGGCGAGTATATGGTGATACCGCAGATAAATTCGCCCTTTTCCTCGATTTTTGCGATATCCTCTACCTTACCATTGCAGGATGCAAGTCCGAAAACGGACGTGCAAAGAATAGCTGCCATAACGATAAATGATAAAACCCTTTTCATAAGTAAATCCTCTCTTCACTGCCAAAAAGGCAGTTTGTGCAAACTTTATATTACATTATTGACACTTGTAAGTGCTTTTTAAAGCCTTTGAAAAATTATTCCATATTGAGCGTCATAAGCTCCTGAATACTCGTAACACCCTTCAAAACGAGATTTCGACAGCAGCTCCAAAGGGTAACCATTCCGTTTTCCCTCGCCGCCTCGCGAAGTCTTTCAAGGTTCTTTTCCTTGACTATAACCTGGCGCATATTCTCGTTTATATACATCATTTCGTGAACGGCAATTCTGCCCTTATAGCCCGTACCGTTGCAGAAATTACAGCCCTGCGGCTTGAAAATGCTCATAGGCTCGGTAAGACCGAGAATCGAAAGCTCCTTTTCGTTGGCGCGTAGCTTTTTCTTGCACGCGGGGCAAAGGCGCTTTACAAGACGCTGTGCAATAACGCCGACGAGCGCGTCCGCAAGCAGATAGTCGTCAACGCCCATATCCTGAAGCCTCGTGATACTACCCGGAGCGTCGTTGGTGTGGAGCGTGCTGAAAACGAGGTGTCCCGTGATAGCGGCTCTTACCGCAATCTCTGCCGTTTCCTCGTCGCGCATCTCTCCGACCATTATTACGTCAGGGTCCTGACGCAGAATCGAGCGCAGCGCAACGGCGAAGGTCATATTCGCCTTTGGGTTTACCTGCGTCTGATTTATTCCGGTCATTATGTACTCGACCGGGTCCTCAACCGTAACGATGTTAACGCTCGGCTTGTTTATTTCCTTCAAGAATGCGTAAAGCGTGGTTGATTTACCGCATCCGGTAGGTCCTGTCAGAAGAATAATTCCGTGCGGCCGCGCGAGCATCTTGTCAAGCACCGCACTCTCAGCCTCGCTGAAGCCGAGGTCCTCACGCTTGAAGCGGAAGGCGCTTCGGTCAAGAACTCTTATAACGAATTTCTCGCCGAACATCGTGGGAAGCGAGGATATACGGAAGTCGTACTCTCTGCCGCCGACGACGAGGTTGATACGACCGTCCTGCGGAATACGGCGCTCGGCGATATCCATTCCCGCCATTATTTTTATACGCGCGCAAATAGCTGAATACGCGTTTATCGGGAAATCGGCGCGGTCCTGCAAATCGCCGTCTATTCTGTATCGCACCTTTACGTTTTTCTCGAACGGCTCGATATGAATATCGCTGGCTCTGTACGGAATAGCCTCCTTGATAATCGAGTCGACAAGTCGCACGGACGGATTGTTTACCGCGTCGCCGTCGATAGCACCGCCGTCAAGACCGAACACGCCGTCCGAAAACAGCAAGCCTTCCCCTCCCTCGTTAAGATCCTTCAGAGCCTCCGAGGTCGAAATAACCGCCGCAATCGAGTCGATATACCGCTCAATCTGAAGCGGAGGCACGAGCACGAAATCCATCGGGCAAATAAAGCGCGAGGAAAGCGCGGACATCGCCGAGCAGTCAAGCGGATTGCCGACGGCGAAAAGAATAGTACCGTCGTCACCGCGGCAAACCGGGACTATCTTATATCGCTTCATAAAGTCAAAGGACAGCAAATCGAACAGCGTTTTGTCTATTTCCAGCATATCGATTTCAACGTAGGGCATACAGTAGAAATCGCCAAGCGGAGCAAGCTCACGCGTTTCGCTCGCATATTCCTTCGCAAGCATATAATCGCGCACCGAAACACCGAGTCGCTCGCAATCGGCAAGTATTTTCGGCATTTCACTTCGCTTTATTACTCTTTTATAAGCGTAAAATTGTAGTAGCTCTCTATTAATATTCATTACAAAATTCCTCTATTTACAGAACGTTCATCATCGTAAGCATTGGCGAATATACGGCGAGGAAAAGCGAGGCGACGATTACACCGATTATTATGAGCATAACCGGCTGAAGCTTCGAGGTAAGCGAGGTAAGTGTCGTTTCAACCTTTTGGTCAAAGTAGGTGCAGGAACGACCGAGAACCTCGGGCAGCGTTGCGGTTCTCTCACCGACGGCAACCATCTGTATAAGCATATCCGGAAATATGCCGAACCGCCGCATAGCCTCGGTTAATGACGTACCCATTCTGACACGCCGAACCACCGTATCAAAGCGTTTTTGTAAATATTTGTTTCCCAAAATCATACCTACGGTATCAAGTGCCGAGGATAAATCCATACCGCTGTCGAGCAAAATACTGAGCGCTCTTGAAAATCTCGCGGTAACGATATCTATATGCACGTTTCGGAACATCGGCGTATAAACCTTCAGTATGTCGAAGGTGTATTTTCCCGCATTGGT
>JAZNFU010000323.1:0-1832 GCA_045576135.1 Eubacteriales bacterium | reverse complement strand
TGCGCTATTCATCGCCGCTTCAAATTTGCTGCCGGCGGCTGAGGATTCCTCTGCCAAATTTTCTATGCTTGCGAACGAATTCAGTACACTCGTGCTGATATTGCCAAGCTCGCTGAGGGATTTTTCGACGTGTTCAAGCTGTTCGTATAACAGCTCGCTTGCCGCTTTTGACTGTTGCTTCAGCAGGTCAAGCTGCGAAAGAAGTCCCGCGCCGTCCTCGGCAATTTGCTTTTCGATTGACCTCGCGCTTTGGTCAAGCGCGCCGATTTTTTCAATTATCTCGGCTTTGCCGTCGGTTAATTGAGCCTTAAGAGCAACGGTGCTTTGATTGAGTGAGGTAAGCTTGTCCGAGAGGGCGTCGCTTTTCGCATTTGCGAGCTGTGAAAGCTCCGCTTTGCCGTCGCCTATTTGCTCTTTGAGCGCCGCCGTGCGCTCGCTTATCGAATCAATGCCCGCCTTTAGCTCGGCGTCGTTCCGAGCTATTCCGTCGTTAAGCTCTTGGATGCCGTGCTCGGTGGACTTGAATCCCTCGTCAATTTTACCGTCAAGCCGTTCAATGCTTCCGCCGACGGCGTCAATCCGCTCGCAAAGCATCTTCGCGTTTTTTTGTGCTCTTTTTTCGTTGCTTTCCTCGATTGCCGCGGCGGTAACGCCGAGCTTTTCGTCAAGTGCCGAAAGGCTGTTTTTCGTTACGGCGAAGCTCTCGTCAAATCTGTCCGCTATCGCTTTTGCGTTCGCGTCAAGGGCGTCAATGCCGTTATCAAGCTTGCGCAAAAGCTCTTTTTTGCTAACATCTATTTGCTTCCCGAGCGTCTTCGTATCGTCAGCGAGCCGCTCTAGAGAGGCTTCGTCGTTTTTTGCGTGATCGCCAAGCTGCCCTTTAAGGCTTTTCAATTCGGCGAGTATCGTTTCGGCGTAATGCCTATTGGTATTTGCGGATGAGGGAAGGAACTTCTTTAAAAATGATTTGAATTTTGAACTCACTCTTTTTACCTCCTATCCTTATTCAAAAGTCTTTCGACCGTGTATCTTAATCCGTGCTCGCGGTAACAGTTGAGGGCGGATTTCAGCTTATTGTGCCGCGGCTTTACGTCCGTACCGTATTTTAGCTTGTGGTAAAGCTCTGCGTATGCGAATTCCTTCACAAAGTCCTCGCCAACGTCACCTTCGTCAAGGGCTGTAAGAAAATCGGTCATTTTTTCGGTCAGGGCGGGGAAGTGCTCGGTATTTGCAAACCTTTCGTACCAACCGAACGCTGAATAAAGCTCTCTTTGCATTATCATACGTCGCCGTTTTTCGTCTGTATTACTTACGAGCTTCTTTACGATATAGTAAGACGCTATCTGGTTTTCAAATCTCGACGCTTTGCCGACCGTCAGCGAATCGGATTGTGAAACTCTGTAACAAACCGCGGGGAAATCCGAAACCATAATCCGCTTTCCACACAAAAGGCAATGAACGTAAAACGAATGGTCGTTCACGCATTGAAGGCCGTTGAAGCGTATCTTGTTTTCGGTAAGAAACGACCGCTTGTAAAGTGCGTTCCACGGAACGTCGGCAACGTCAAGAAGCCACGCAGGCAGCTTGTCGAAATTTAAAATTCTTCTGCGGTTTAAAAAGTCTATCGAGCCGTTCATTGAGTAAAGCGTACGGTATCGCTCGCCGCTCGCCGCATCGAGATATGTGAATCCGACCTTCAAAAAGTCGAGATTTTTCGCTCTCGCCACCGCGAGCATTTTTTTAAGCGCGCCGGGGAGCAGAAAATCGTCCGCGTCAACAAACGCGGCGTACTCGCCTCGCGCAATATCGAGTCCGCGGTTTCTCGCGACCCC
>JAZNFU010000322.1:0-2357 GCA_045576135.1 Eubacteriales bacterium | reverse complement strand
GCCTTACCGCTTGGCGATACCCCTATATGAGCATTTAAAAAGAGCAGCGACGAACAGCCGCCAGCTCTCGCCTACAAAGTATAGCACATTTTTTTGCTGTGTCAATATTTTTTCGGAAGATTTCAAAGATTTCGTGATTTCAAAGATTTCAAAGACTTCGGGGATTTTTTTGGGTGGAATTTTTTTAGGATTTCGGCGCTTTCGGGATTTTTGGGGTTGCAAAGATTTTCGGATTTTGGCATTTTTGGTAATTTCGGTGTTTTTCGGCTTGCTTTGAGCCTTGTGGGGCGTTAAATTTTTCGGTGGGCGATGCTTAAAAATATCTTAATATTATAAGCGCAGCGTCGAATTGTTGACAAAACAGTCGAAATATGATAAACTATAACGGTAAAACAAGAAGATATAAAAAACTTGGAGGAATTATGTTACCAAACGTATTGTTATTTGCTTTAGGACTCGTCCTGCTTATAAAGGGCGGAGATTGGTTCGTTGACGGTGCGACGGGACTCGCGCGTCGTTTCAAAATTCCCGAAATTCTCATCGGTGCTACCGTCGTTTCGATAGGTACGACGCTTCCGGAGGTAATGGTTTCCGCAACCTCGGCGGCGCAGGGAATAGGAGGAATAGCTTACGGAAACGCTATCGGCTCCATAATCTGTAACACCTCGCTTATCGCCGCGATAACCATCGCCGTTAAGCCTGCGAAAATTGAGAAAAAATCGCTTATCGTTCCTGTCGCATTCTTCTTCGGTGCGGCGGCGTTTTATTGCACGGTAGCCTACGCATTCGGCAGATTCAGCCGCGCGAGCGGAGTTATTCTTCTTCTCGGCTTCGTCGCGTATATGACGCTCTGTGTCATTCAGGCTCTGAGAGGACAGCGTGGTGACTCGCTTGATATTTCCTCGGACGCGCTTGATACTCCCGACGAAAACGGTGGGGCTGCTTCGACCGACGCAAAGGCGCTTATAAAGGACATCGCATTTCTCGTTATAGGCGCTGCCTTGATAGCCGTCGGTGCCGACCTTCTCGTCGACAACGGAACTATAATAGCCGAGGAGCTTGGCGTTCCTGCGGCTGTAATCGGTCTTACCTTCGTTGCTCTTGGAACATCGCTTCCCGAGCTTGTAACCGCGATAACCTCGCTCGTTAAGGGACACGGTGCGCTTTCGCTCGGAAACATAATCGGTGCAAACCTTTTCAATCTCGTTTTGGTGAGCGGTGTTTCCACCGTAATAGGTCCGTTCGACGTTCCTGCTGAAACGCTCGTCTTCGGCGGTACGCCGCTGTCATTCGTTCTCGACATTCCCGTAATGCTCGGCGTAATGCTGATACTTATCGTCCCCGCCCTCTTGAAAGGAAAGCTTTACAGAGCGCAGGGAATAGCGCTTCTTTGCGTATACGCGGCATTCACCGTTTTACAGTTTGTGCTCGCGTGAGCGGGAGTTTGTAGTTCTGCCCCGGGACGCAAAGTCACCGGTGAAAGAACGAATAATATGGAGGTCTTATGTTTGGATTGTCGCATTTTGTATGGCTTGGCTCTATCGCCGTGTTAATAGCGCTCGCGCTGATTGCGGTAAGGCGGTTCAATTTTTCACACCTCGGGGTAGGAAGGGCGGTGATGGTAGTCCTTATTATACTTAAGCTGTTCCATATGGCGCTTTCTATGAAGGAATCGGAGTATGGCGGCTACGTTATAAATCAGACTCAGCTTTCCTTCCATCTTTGCTCGATTATGATATACACGGTGATTTTCACCAACCTGATAAACAACAAAAAGGTCGTCGACACTCTCAAGAGCTTTATGGTTCCGTGCCTCTTTATAGGTGCGGCAATGGCACTTCTTATTCCGACGGAGGGAACCGACCCTGCGGTTGCGCGCGTATGGCAGTATATGCTTATACACGGCGTGCTCGTGTTCTACGGAATTTATCTTGCGGCGGTTGAGAGGGTTGATTTGTCCTTTAGAGCCTACTTCAATAATTTAAAGCTGCTCGCTTGCGTTACTCTCGTTGCCTCGCTTATGAATAGCGTGCTCGAACAGTATAAGGTGAATTTTCTGTTCTTGCGTGTGCCGCCGATGGATAATCTGCCGCTTTTGAATCTCAACAACGGCTGGTACGTCTACTTTATAACGCTTACGTTAATCGCTTGTACGTTGATGCTTTTGGTGCAGCTGCCCTTTATGTTATTGAATTCGAGAAGAAAAAAGAAAGAGCTTGCGTCGTCTTTCAGCATAAATGCGAACCAGCAGCACTCGCGCGAATGAGTGATAGAGAAAGCTGAAGCTTGCTCGCGCGGCTGCTCCGAATCGCGACCCTCAACCAAATAAAAAACCGTGCACAAGGCACGGATAACAA
>JAZNFU010000321.1:0-2890 GCA_045576135.1 Eubacteriales bacterium | reverse complement strand
CACCCCCGCCTTTCTTGACGAAAGCCGCCACAAGTGCCGTACGCTTATCGAGGATATACGGCTGCGCTCGGCGAGAATGAAAATCACGCCGCCCCTGCTTCCGAGCGGAGAGCTTTACCTCGAAAAAATAAAAGAACTCGGAGCGCAAGACTCCGAGTTCGATATTCTTTTAAATAGTCTTCGTGAGCAAGCAAATGCCGCCATACGAGAGCTTATTTCACGCCTTGGCTAAGGCTTGCGAAATTAAGCCTGTGCATCGTCTGCCGCGGGAGCTTCAACAGCTACCTCAGCGGGTGCCTCAGCGGGAGCTTCTGCGGGAGCTTCAACTGCTTCCTCAGCAGCGAGAGCCTCAACGCTTTCCTCCGCTACGGGTTCCTCAGCCTTTGCCGCGCGGCGAGAGCCGGTACCCTTCTGCTTCTTGGAGATTTCACGAGAAGCCTCAACAACCTCTTTCTGAAGCTCAGCGGTTTCGGACTGACGCTCGTTTACGGACTTCTGGTCACGGAGAACCTGCTTCTGCTGTGCCATCGTATCCTTCTGAAGTGCGGTTGCCTGTGCAAGCTTCTCACCAAGCTCTCTCTGAGAATCAAGGTTTTTAGAGTTGCCTGCTATGATGCTCTGCTGAGCCGCATTGATTTCTTTCTGCGACTGAAGAACAGCCTTAACTGCCTCGTCAACGCCTGCCTGACCGTTAAGAATCTCAGCCTGGTCAACGGCAACCGTTCTCTGAGTTTCGTTGATGCTTGCCTGGCTTGCAACGATTGCATTCTGAAGCTCAACGACGTCACTCTGATCCTTCGCAAGAAGATTCTGCTGTACCTGAACAGCCTTCTGCTCACGCATAATGCGGCGCTGAAGCTCGTTAATCTGTCTTTGAATCTCAACAGCGGTCTTCTGCTTGGTGGATACGTCAACGTAGGACGCGGTGATAGCGGTCATACCCTCAACGAGAGCCTCGATATCCTGAACCATCTGTGCAAGCTGCTCCGCAACGGCGGTCTGCTGTGCAAGAATCTGTCCCTCAGCGTCTGCAATCTCAGCAACAGCCTCTGCCTCAAGAGTCGAGGAAGCGGCAGCGGCGGGAATATTAGCGGCAAGCTCTGCAAGAGCCGCGTTGAACTTATCGGTAGCGGCCGCGATAGCACTCTCAAGAGCAGCAGCGTCAACGGGAGCGGCTACGGGTGCAATCTTTGCAACGGCAGCGTTAATAGCAGCCTCGATTGCAGCGGCGTCAACGGTTGCAGCTACGGGAGCTGCCGCAGGAGCTGCTGCGGGTGCGGGCATATTAGCAACGTAAGCCTTAAAGCGCTTATCGAATACGGCGCTGAACTTTTCCATAGTAGCCGAAACCGCACGCTCAACTATATCCGAAACGTCAACCGATACCGGAGCGATCTTAACCGCAGGGCGAATAGAAGGATCGCAGGGGTTGGGAGCGTAAGGATTGGGTGCGTAGGGGTTAGGTGCATAAGGATTGGGCGCGTAAGGATTGGGCGCGTAGGGGTAAGGTGCGTAAGGCATATAAGGATTATAAGCGTAGGGATTTACCGGAGGCACGGGAGGTGCGGGAGGTGCGTATCTGTACGCCGCGTAAGGATCCGAATAATATGTATTCGTGGGGATATCGTACGCAGACGCCTCGGGTGCGGGTGCGGGCGCAGGTTCTTCCTTAACCGGCTCCTCCTCGACTACGGGCTCCTCCTCGACGATAGGCTCCTCCTCAACGACGGGCTCTTCCTCAACTATAGGCTCTTCCTCGATGATGGGCTCCTCCTCAATGATAGGCTCCTCAATCTCGGGCTCTTCCTCGACAGCCTCGGGAAGCTCTATTCTGTCAACATACTTTCTCTTGATCTTGTAAGCGGCGGTGTCAACACCGTAAAGGTATTTGTCGCGCTTTTTCTGATACTTTCTTTCAACGCTGTTTCTCGGAGCGTTATATATAAGCTCCTTGTACTGCTCGTCAACCGTACCCGAAAGTGCTACGAGTCTTTCCTCGGACTCATTGTAATCAACGAGGCAACGGTCAAAGTTAGCCTGCGCTTCGAAGAACTCCTTTTCGTATCTTGCCTTCGGTCTTCTGGTGTATCTGTCCTCTGCCTTATCAAGCTCTTTTTTAGCCTTATAAAGCGCTGCCGAAGCCTTTCTGTAAACTTTAAGTTCGTTTTCGATGCGCTTCTTGTTCTCTGCCATAGTGAGAACGGGTGCGTCCACGATAGCGTCGGTGGTTGCGGAACTCATCATTTCTTTGCTCATATTCATCCTCTTTCTCCGCTTTTGCGGCTTTGTAGCTATAATTTAATTTATTTTACTATATTATAACAAAAAACTTAGTGAATAGTCAATAGGTATTGCGAAAAAAGTCGCGTTTTTTTGGATAAAAATGACCGCCGGGTAAATTATGGCGGTCATTTTTGACGATTTAAGTATTAAAATAGTGGCAAATGCACTTCTCGGTATCCTTGTCGAAGATGTGGATACGCGAAGGATCGATAGCAACCTTGATGCTGTCGCCCGCCTTTGCGGTGGATCTGGAGGATACTCTTGCGATAAGAGTCTTACCGTTAGTAGCGTCGTCCATACCCTCGAAGTTGAGGTAAAGGTAAATCTCAGCACCCATAAGCTCGGTTACGTCAACATCAACGTTCATAGTAGTGTCAGCGAAGGTGTTGAGGTACATAGGCTCGTCGTGAATAGCCTCGGGACGAATACCGAAGATAACGTCCTGACCAACGTACTCCTTGAGGTCGGGGTTGTTAGCCTTGTCGGAGGGAAGCTTAATCTCGGTTACGCCGAGGGTTGCGTAAAGGTCGTTATCACGCTTTACGAGCTTACCGGTGATGAAGTTCATCTGAGGAGTACCGATGAAGCCCGCAACGAAGAGGTTGCA
>JAZNFU010000320.1:0-9764 GCA_045576135.1 Eubacteriales bacterium | reverse complement strand
ATGGCTGACTTGCCCACGAGATACAGACTTATCCGCTATATCAGAGAGTATAGTCCCGACCTCATTATCTCGCACCGCACCATCGATTATCACGCAGACCACAGAGCAGCGGCACAGCTCGTTCAGGACGCGTCCTATATCCTTACCGTTCCGCACACCTGCCCCGATACTCCGGCTATGAAGAAAATGCCGATTATCGTTTATTACGAGGACAAATTCAAGAATCCCGATTTCGAGGCAACCTACGTCGTTGATATAGACGACGTTATCGAGGGTAAGCTTCATATTGCCCATCTCAACGAGTGCCAGGTTTACGAGTGGCTGCCATATAACAGCGGCTACACCGACGTGCCCGAGGGAGAGGAAGAAAGAAAGGCTTGGCTTCGCGGTATGGATATAACCGCCGATACTACCGACGCCGAGGTTATGGCAGCAGGCAGAGGCTACGCCGTCAGATTCGCTAAAACAGCCGCAAGATTCAGAGATAAGCTTATTGAAAAATACGGCGTCGAGCGCGGCTCAAGAGTTCGCTTTGCCGAGGCGTTCGAGCTTTGTCCGTACGGAACTATTCCCGACGCCGAAACCGAAAAGGCGCTCTTTGGATTCTAATAAAACTCGCTAAACAATACATATTTTAAAAACTAAAGTTTATAAAAACCGAAGCTCGCAGTAATTTTGAGCTTCGGTTTTTAGTTTATGTAAAAAACAGCGGCGCTGAATTGAAGGTGCGTTTTTGGCCTGATGTTTACAGAGCTTTCGATAGTATACGGTAAAAATACGTTTTATAAAACGCATTGAATTCGGACTTTCTTGGTGGCTTTATTCCGGCTTTCTCGTCGGCTTTTGCAAATACAGCGTTTGCTCCTTGGCAACGCTTCGGTATTCTCGAATACTCGTGCCGGTGTATTGCCTAAATCTGCGGCGAAGGTTGCTTTCGTCGCCAAGACCGGTAGCCTCGGCAATTTTGCTGACCGAGAGTGTGGAATTTGCCGCGAGTGACTGTGCCGCGGCTATCCTTTTTTCGAAAAGCTTTTGCGAGAAGCTGACACCGACGGCTTTCTTGAACACCGTGGAAAGATACCCAACGCTGATTCCAAGCTCGGCGGCAACCGCCCCGAGCGTTATGCGCTCGGCGTAGCGCATATCTATAATCGACAGCGCCTTTGACGAGTAGTAGCTGATATATTTATCGCGCTTATTTTCGCCTATATTTATACGGGCATAGCCGTCGAAGATACATAAAAGCTCAAGGAATATTGCACCGCACAGAGTGGCGGCTGAGGCATCCTTTTGCATATAACAATGGGTGTATTTATTGAAAAGTCGCTCAAGCTCGGCGATATCTCGCTCGGATAAAAAATCCATCGTGGCAGGCAGGATAATAACCTCGCCGCAACGCAAATCCTCGTCACTAATCTCGCGAAAACACCACTCAAGTCCCTCGATTCTTGCCGCCACCGAGGCAACCTCCATACGCACGCCGCGCGGAGCGCAGCTTCGAATATCAATATTGCTGACGACGCATGACACGGCTTTGCCGCAAATCGTGCGCGGGTTTCTGTCGGGATAACTAACCGTTCGCATATCCGCCCGTGAAATAGACAGCTCTATCATATCGCGGTCATTGGAATTGCGCCAGGAGTAGTCGTCCACCGAGGTTTTCAGCGCCCATACCGCCACGGGTATTCGGTTCGGTTTTCGTATTATATATCCAAGCATATTATAACCCCACCGTTTTCAAAAATAGTTTTAGTTTAATAAATTATAACAACGAATCGTGCGAAAAACAATACAAAATACAAATTAAGTGTATAAAAGTCCCGATTTTTAAAGAATTTGCATTGTAAACGGCGGTGTATCATTTATAATTGGGGTATAAAGCTTTATGGGGGTCAATATGAGTGTAAATATATATCCTGTTCAAAAAAACGCGCCCGAATGCTCGGACTACACCGTGAAAATAAACGGCGTAACGGTACAAACGAATACCGCGCGGGTGTCCGCCGTTCCTTTCAACCGTCGTTGGCCGGGGCATCAGCGCGAGCTTTATCAGACCGAAGCCGTTCAGTTCGTTTCGCTTGAATGTGACGAGCCGCTTGAATTTGAGGTGGAGTGTGCTTTCGACTACGACCCAGAAAACGTGAAAATCCGTCCGCGCTCGCTCGGCGTTAAGCCGAGGGTAGAAAACCGAAAAATAAGCTTCAAAATCGAAAAAAACGCTTATTTTACCCTTGAGGTGACCGACCGAAGCCGTGCGCTTCATATTTTTGCCGACCCCATCTCTCACTATTCGGTAAACCGCGCGGACGACCGCGTAGTTTATTTCGGCGCGGGTGAGCACGATGCGGGAATTATAGAGCTTCATTCGGGGCAGACGCTTTTCATCGACGAGGGTGCTGTCGTTTACGCGTGCGTCGTGGCGCGCGATGCGAAAAATATAAAAATTCTCGGCAGAGGTATTCTTGATAACAGCAAAAATACCGAAAAAATTATTTTCCGGACAAATGCCGTGGGAAACGAAGCCGCCGTGCAGAATGCAGAGCGTCAACACACAGTACAGCTTGAATATTGCGATAGCGTGGAGATAGACGGAATAACTATGCGCGACTCGCTCGTTTACAATATCCGTCCGATTGGCTGTCGCGGACTGAAAATAAAGAACGTGAAAATTATCGGATGCTGGCGCTACAACTCGGACGGCATAGATATGCACAACTGTCGCGGCGTTCATATTTCGGATTGCTTCATACGCACCTTTGACGATTCTGTTTGCATTAAAGGCTTTGATTTTTACAACGAAGAGGACGTAATGGCGGCGGTGAGGGAGGCGACCTATCACGGCGGCGAGTGCTACGACAGCTTTCGGGACGTGCTCGTGGAGCGCACCGTGGTGTTTTGTGATTGGGGAAAATCGCTTGAGATAGGCGCTGAAACTAAGGCTGAAATAATAAGAAATATTCATTTCAAGGATTGTGACGTTATACACGCGATGGGACCGGTGCTTGATTGCTTCAACGTCGATTACGCTGAGGTTTCCGACGTATCCTTTACAAATATAAATATCGAAGCGGACGAGATTATACCGAAGCTTTTGATACAGAGCCACGATGGCGAGCCGTTCGTCAATACGGACCCGAATTATAGCCCTGAGCTGATATCCGTAACCGTTGAATACCACGAGGAATATTCAAAGGGCGTTACGCGGCGCGGTAAAAATCACGATTTCACGTTCAAGAATATTCACCTTTACAGCCGTCGTCCGCCGATACTCGTTTTCAAGGGACACGATGCGGAGCATAAGACCGAAAACATATATATCGAGGATTTGTACCTGAACGGAAAGCTCGTAAAATCGCTTGACGAGTGCGAGGTGAATATCGGCGATTACGTTGAAAACGTAAGGCTTTCGGTGAGCCCGTACGCCGAAATGGGCGAGAATACCGTCAGCGCCAAAGGACAGCTGGCGCACGACGGCTGTATAAGATTTTATAACCCGCACGGTCGAGGCAGACGCGTGATGTTCGTCGGCAATTCGATAACGCTCCACGGCATACGCCCCTCGATAGGCTGGTACAATGAATGCGGAATGGCGGCGTCACGCCGGGAGTGCGACTACGTTCATATTCTTATGGACAGAATATCGGGAGCAGATTCGGATGCGGCGTTCTGTATCTGTCAGGTTTCGGAATGGGAAAGTAAATACAAAATCGGTGATTCGCTCCTTCCGAAATACGAGGCGGCGAGAAATTTCGGTGCCGATATAATTATCGTCAATATCGTTGAAAACTGTCCGAGTGAGGACTACGACCCGGCCATTTTCAAACGGCGCTACGAATCGCTCGTTGAGTATCTCGGCGGATTTTCGGGTGCCGTGCTTGCTACGGGCTTTTGGCGGCATCCCGCCGACTGTGATATCGTAGATGTGGCAAAGGAGCGCGGTGTGCCGTCGGTATACCTCGGTGACCTCGGTGCAGACGACAAAATGAAGGCTGTGGGACTCTTTGAGCACGTGGGCGTTGCCGCACATCCGGGTGATTTTGGAATGCAGGCTATTGCGGATAGATTGTTTGCCGAGGTTGAGAAGATGCTGCGAGATTGCGGATAGATTTTTCGTCAAGATTGAAAAACGGGGTATTTTGTAAATAAAAGCTTTCGTTTTTTATAAAAATGCGAACAGCGTTACCGAGATTTTACGGTAACGCTGTTTTGGTTTTGTTGTTATAATATTTTATTTTAAAACGGATTTGTTAAATAATCAATCCCTCGTCGGTTTTTTTATGTTGATTATTCTAAGAATTGCGGGCGCGAGAACTACGTTGAAAAGCAGCTCGAACACGAAGTTAAGACCTACGAAGAAGATGATGAGGTACGCGCCGACCGAGATTCCCTCCGCGACGGCAAACTCCTTCACCGTATCCATAAAGAATACGAGACAGCCGAGCAAGAATATACCGGTATTTACGACGGGGCATACTACGGCGCTTGCGAGTACCGCAAGATATCTGTTACGCCTCTCAAGAAGCTTATAAACGATACCTGCGCAAAGACCCGAAGCGACACCCTTGATCATAACGGTTATAACAGTGCCGGGAATGCTGAGTCCGAACCAGAACGCCGCGTCGGGTGTCGCGAAGAATATCGCTCCCGCAACGCCGCCAAGCCAGCCGCCAGCCGCAGGGCCGAGAAGAGCCGAGCCGAGCACTACCGGTATGAGTGTCAGTGAAACCGATGCCAAGCCGCCTATTTTGATGAATCCGCCGTAATAGGCTAAAACGGCGACGAGTGCTGTGAGCAGTGCCGTAAGCACGAGCTTTTCGGTCTGCTTTTTTGTGATTGTTTTTCTTTCCATTTTTTCTCCTTGCTGTCGTCCGTTTGGGTACGACGCATATAAATTTATATTAACCCAAAAGGGTAATATACCGTTGAAATTCTTATATGGTGGGTAATTTTTTAAAAGCGCATTAACCCCTATTGCTTGCGCCCCCTGTTAAGAACGGCACGTCAATCGCGCATATTCTTTTTGTATATGATATTGAGTCCTCTCAGGACTAAATGCTCGTCATACGTTACCTTATGTTTACAATACAGTGCAACGAGCGGCGCGTATTCTCCGGTTATATAAACGGGATAGTCGTCCTCAAGCTCGCCGTTTATGCGGTCTATCATACCGTCCACCATTGACGCCGAGCCGAATATCACACCCGACCTGATACAGTCTGCCGTGTTTTTTGCCACGGCGGCGAGGGGCGGTGCGGGGCTTACCTTAGGCAGCTGCGCGGTTCTGTCGGAGAGCGCATCGATGCTCATCATAACTCCGGGCATTATCGACGCCCCGATAAATGCGCCCTGTGCGTTTACGACGGTCATTTTCGTTGCCGTTCCCATATCCACTATAATCGACGGCGAGCCGTAGGTGAAGTGCGCTGATACCGCCGCGCAGATAAGGTCGGCGCCGACCGTTTGCGGACTGTCGCACAATACGCCGATTCCGGTTTTCACACCCGGACCGACGGTGAGTGAATCAATACCAAAAACCAGCTTTACGGTTTGCTCGATAACCGAATTTAACTGCGGCACAACCGATGCGATTACAGCGCCCGAAATTCCCCCGCGCTCAACTCCGTAAAGCGAGAGCGCGCCGAGAAAGCGGCACGCATAATCGTCCGCTGTTGCGCCCGTGTCGGTGGATATATTCGCATAAAAGGTAAGCGTATCGCCCGAAAAGCCGCCAAGAGTTATCTTGGAGTTTCCGATATCTATTGCAAGTATCATAATAAACCGCCTCGGCTTTCTTTTTTATTCTATCGGCTCGAAATCCTCCGCCCCGTGCTTGCAAAGCGGACAGATAAAATCTGCGGGCAGCTCATCCTCGTCGTGAATATATCCGCAAATAGTGCAGCGATAACCGCGACCTTTCTCGGATTTTGGCTTAGGCTTTACGTTTTCGTGGTAATATGCGTAGGTCATACTCGGCTCGTCCGAGATAACAGCCGACTCGGTAAGCGAGCAGATGAACGTGCCGTGCGTGCCGAGGTCAACGTAGTCCTCAACCTGCAACGACATATACGCGTTTATATACCTCGGAAGCACGACGAGCCCGTTTTCCGAGCGTGCGGGCGTACAGCCCCCGAATTTGTCGGTATCACGGCCGCTTTTAAAGCCGAATGCTTCGAAAACCTTGAAGGGTGCCGCCACCGAAAGACAGTTGACGTTCATTATGACGCTTGCTTTTATAACGTCGTGCGAATAGTTGGCTTTGCTAACGGTTACGCCGATTTTTACGGGATTGCTCGTCAGCTGCATAACCGTGTTCACGATAAGTCCGTTGTCACGCGCACCGTCGTTTGAGGTTACGACGTAAAGTCCGTAGCCTATTTTCCAAAGTGCGCCGTTATCCGTTTTTCCGCTCATTGTATTACTCCTCAATAACTATCGTTTCGCCCGAATTCACGCTGTGAAGCTTGCCGTCCACGGTGAACCATACGGTAAAGAGGGTGGGATTGTAAATTCTTTTTCCGTCCGCGCTGTAAACGAGGCTTCTGTATGCCTTGACGTAATCGTATATTTCGATATTCGTGGCAAGCCACACGTCCGAGGCTTCGCTGAATCTTTTGCAAATTTCTTCTATATGCTCCCAGTTGTTCTTCGCGTCAAACTCGTACGCGTGTCCCCAAACGTAGAATAAGCGCGGGTAACCCCTTCCAAGCGACTTGTCGGTGGGGTACTCGATTGCCAAAAACTCGTCAATATAGTCCATAATATTCGGGTTGTCGTGGTGCGCGGTGGGCATCCAGGCGTGGAAATCCTCCGGGAGCTTGAACGAATTGTTGTCGCCGCCAAGCGTTCTTGCGTATACGATATCCAAATCGGTAAGGTAGCGCTTGATGTTCTCGTAGCTTCCGAAATTACCCATAACTCTGATTCCCGAATCGGGATAAGCCATACCGCGTATTATTCTGCCGCAGCGCTCTTCAAGCTCAAGGCGGCAGTTAAGCACGTCGCGGATTCCCTCAATAGCTCTGGTGTTTCCGGGCGCTCTGTGAAATTCTCCGTGAACGGCTATCTCGTGTCCTTTATCAAGAAACAGTCGGTGAAGCTCCTCGTCGGTGATATTTACCTTTCTTGCATAGGTACAGTTGAGGTTAAAGGTGCCTTTGATACCGTATTTATCAAAAATCGAAGCGAGCCGCTTGTCCTGCTGACAGCCGTCGTCGTAGCTGAAGGTTGCCGCCTTCGGCTTTCCGCCGGGGTATCTCATAAAAACGTAATTCATAAGTAGCTCCTTAATATTGAGTTAGAAAATATATGGTGCGTAAATACGCCGATTTGTACAGCCTTCAGCGCTCTGCTTGCTACGCCTTTATGCGTTTGCTTTATTTTAGCACGCCGCGCGGTAAAAATCAATAGGAAATTTGACAAGTGCCGATTTTCAGTATGAATTTTACCAAAATGGAAAACTTGACACGCATCTTTAATTATGATAAAATGACTACTCGTAAAAATTACGGCTACAAGCCGTAAAATTTGGAGGATACAACAATGATCAATCTTTCGGTTACTCCGCTTTTCACGGAACATATTGACGAGGTATGCCGCGACCTTATTGAGCAGCAGAGGATGGGAGTCAGCACGCACGCAATGTTTATGATGACCTTTAATCCCGAGGGAACTCCCGCAGTTGATAAAGCAACCGAGCAATGCAAGAAGTACGACCTTTTCCGAGAGCGTCTTGATGCTGAGGGCGCAAAGCACGGCGTTTTGGTACAGGCCACACTCGGACATATCATCGTACCGAGCCGTCCGTATCCGTTTCAGCCATCGGTATATCTTGCGACGGGCGAGGAGCGCGCAGTAACCTGTTGTCCTCTCGACCCGAATTTCAGAAAATACATAAAGGAACAGTTCAGAATTTTAGCCAAGCGCCGGCCAAGCATAGTTATGATCGATGACGATATGGGCCTTATTTACGCGCCTGCAAGTATCATATGGCGGAATTCAACCGCCGCGCAGGCACGAATATGACGCGCGAGGAGCTGTATCTTCTACGCAGGGTGACAGCGACGAGGACAAACGCTATACAGATATTTACGTTGAGGTTCAGCGTGACGGACTCGTCGGTGCGGCACGCGCCATGCGCGAGGGACTAGATGAGGTTGACCCGACGATACAGGGAGCTGTTTCGGGCATATATACGTCAAGCTACTGCGAATTTTCGGGTGACACCGCCACCGCTTTTGCGGGTAGGGGAAACCCGAAAATCGTGCGTATGAACGGCGGCGCTTATTCAACTTCCGCAAGGGCGGGCGGCGCAAGATTTTTCACCAACTATATGTGTCGCGCGGCACTGCTTCGTGAGTGCGTTAAGGATAAGGTTGATGTTTTTCTTACCGAAACCGACACCTGCTCTCACAATAGATACGCAACCTCGGCAGCACTCCTTCATTCGCATTTCACCGCATCTATCTTAGAGGGTGCGACAGGTGCGAAGCACTGGATAACAAGACTTTGCGGATATGAGCAGAATTCGGGTAAGGCATACCGCAAAAAGCTTGCAAAATATCACAGATTTTATGAAAAGCTTATCGAGTACAGCAAGGATTTAAAACCGTTCGGATGCCTAATTCCGCTCTTCACCACGCAGGATTATCAGCTGAAGCCGAACGATTTCGAGGACAATTTCAGCGCTTGGGGCGCGTGCGTGCTTGAACGCCTCGGTCTGCCCCTGTACTTCTCTAACGACGCGGGCGGCGCCGTATTCCTTGACGATTTTTCCGTGGGACGCTTTACCGATGCGGAAATAAAAAGCTTCCTTTGCGGCACGCTGATTCTTTCCGCGAATGCGGCAAAAACGCTCAACGAGCGAGGATTTTCCGACTACACGGGTGTCGAGGTTGATAACTGGCGCGGAGAAGTTATCGGCGGCGAGGTTATCGGGAAAAACCGAATAGCAGCACAATACGGAGTGAAGTGGCTGAAGCCCACGAGTGATGAGGTCGAGGCGCTTTCAAGCGTCATATACAGGTCCCCCGACGGCAATTCCAGCAAAAATCTTTTCCCCGGTGTTACCCGTCTTAAAAATTCATTCGACGGAGAAGTTATCGTTTTCTCGGGCACTCCCGATATGCCGTTCAAATATTACACCGCATTCTCTATGCTCAACGAGATGAGGAAGGGACAGCTGGTAGAAATTCTATCGAAAGGCGGAAATCTTCCGATTTACTACCCCGAGGACGCTGAGCTTTATCTACGCGCGGGATTTCTCCCCGACGGCGAAATGATGGCAGTAGTTTTTAACCTCTCACACGACGTGCTTGAAGAGCTACCACTCATAGCCAACAGAAAAATCAGCAAGGTAGAGCGTCTGAACGCAAACGCAGAGCGCGTACCCTGCCGCTTCACCGACGATGGCAACGGAAGAATTACGGTAGATTAACCTATACTCACACTCGACCCGACAGTACTGTTTCTCTCATAATATGCCACGCGCACAGACTCTCGAAAAGGTGCAAAATGATGGACTTTAAGAAATACAAAAGCATTATAAAGAATTACTCAAAAAATTCTTTTTTAAGCTTATCCGCGAGCCGATTGGCGAGCTGAAAAATCCGTTCATCGTTCCCGGGGCGGTATACGAATACGACATTTGGGACTGGGACAGCTGGCTTACGGACGTTGCCGTAAGGCAGATTATTGCCGATAACGGCGGCGAGAGGGAGTCCGAATTTTCGGCGTGCGAGTGGGGCTGTATATTCAATTTCCTCGAG
>JAZNFU010000319.1:0-2255 GCA_045576135.1 Eubacteriales bacterium | reverse complement strand
AAGAGACCCCTTGTCTTCCTAAGACCGCTTGGCCTCCGACTTGGCATCGGGATTTGCGGGGTTGTTGGGCAAATCGAAATACTCGACCTTGCCGTCGGGATAGTTGGTAATAACCACCTTTATCGGATGAAGAATTGCTATTCTGCGCTCTGCCGTCTCGTTAAGCTCCTCTCTGATACAATGTTCGAGAAGCTCGTAATCAACGACGCTGTACGCCTTTGCAACGCCCGCTCTTGCAACAAAATCAAATATTGCCGAGGGTGTGTATCCACGGCGGCGAAGACCGCACAAGGTGGGCATTCTCGGGTCGTCCCAGCCGTCTACGAGCCCGTCCTCAACGAGCTTGCGAAGATAACGCTTGGACATAACCGTGTGAGTTACGTTAAGCCTTGCAAATTCTCTTTGCTTCGGCTTCAATTCAAATCCGATATTATCTATAACCCATTCGTAAAGCGGTCTGTGATTCTCAAACTCGATGGAGCAAAGCGAGTGCGTTATGCCCTCAAGAGCATCCTGAATAGGATGAGCGTAGTCGTAAAGCGGGTATATGCACCACTTGTCCCCCTGTCTGTGATGGTCGGTGTGGAGAATACGGTATATCGCGGGGTCACGCAAATTCATATTAGGCGACGCCATATCGATTTTTGCGCGGAGCGTTTTAGCTCCGTCCTCGAACTCACCGTTCTTCATTCTCTCGAAAAGCTCAAGGTTTTCTTCAATCGAGCGCTCTCTGTACGGACTGTTCTTACCGGGCTCTGTAAGCGTGCCTCTGTATTCCTTCATCTGCTCAGCCGTAAGGTCGCAAACGTACGCCTTGTCGTCCTTTATGAGCTGTACCGCAAATTCGTAGCACTTATCAAAGTAATCCGAGCCGTAGAAAACGCCGCCGCTTGGCTCGCAGCCGAGCCAGGTAAGGTCCTCGTATATGCTTTCGACGTATTCGTTGTCCTCCTTCGAGGGATTGGTATCGTCGTAACGCAGATTGAAAAGACCGCCGTATTTTTTCGCGGTCATCGCGTTTATCCAGATAGCCTTCGCAGAGCCGATATGCAAATATCCGTTAGGCTCGGGGGGAAATCTGGTATGAATTTTAAGCTCGGGATTTTCGGCGATATCCGCATCAATGATATCGTGAATAAAATTGTTTTTAAGTTCTTCCATCGTATTCTCCGTTTCAAAATATGGAAAATGTAAAGTTTGATTATATATATCTATGTTTTTTTGCTTCTTTTAAAGTCGTTTCTTCGCCGTGACCGCAATATAATACCGTATCGTCGCCGAGGGATAAAAGCCTTTTGATTGAAGCCGAAAGTGCCGCGGAGTCACCGGTTGGCAAGTCGTATCTGCCGTACGAGCCGCCCGAAAAGAGCGTGTCACCGCAGAGGATTATTCCGTCGGATGCGAGGCAAATCGAGCCGCTCGTATGCCCCGGAGTTTCCATTACCCGAATCACGTCAGCACCGAGCGTGAGCACGTCGCCCTCGCGAAGAATATTACAAGCGCCCGCGTACGCTTTATTTATTCCGAAGAAAAGGCGGTAGCAGTTGGCATCGGGGTTCTTCAGGTTTTTCACCGCGTTTTCCGATGCGGACGGCGGATGAGAGGTTTTTTCGACCCATTCCTCAAGCGTAAGGGTGTGGTCAAAATGCGAATGTGTAAGTATGATATATTTGACGGAGTCCGCAATATCACCGAGCCTTTCACTCACCTCGCCGTACGAGGCAGTGGGATCTATTACGCAATATTCACCGCCCGATTTCAGAACGTAGCAGTTAGCTCCGTATTGCAGGCGAGGCAAAAACGCAAAGCATTCGAGCATAAGCGCCTCCGATAATTTATTAATAAAATTTTCGCGTTTTCGGCAAAAATTCTTCGATATTGTTTATTATAACACAAACGCTATCAAAAGTCCACACTTTTTATCAACTTTTATATTATTTATCATAAAATATTAGTGCGCTATCTTGGCGCAAGGAAGGAGTTTTGAAAAGAATGACAGTCACGTTATCTATTCCCACCGCAACCTACGCTATAAAAGCAAAAAAAGCCATCCGCCACGTGGGAGTTGAGTCAAAACTCATAAAAACGGTTTCGGAAAGCACAAGTGGCTGCGGCTATGCGCTTGAAATAGATGAAAAAGACCTATACAGTGCGGTATACGAGCTGAAAGCCCAAGGAATCCCCTATAAAACGGTGGCCCTATGATTTACTTTGATAACCCCGCCACAACTTTTCCAAAGCCGGAAAGCGTTTAC
>JAZNFU010000318.1:0-2325 GCA_045576135.1 Eubacteriales bacterium | reverse complement strand
CGAAGTATATATCGCTATTCGGCACGAAATCCTCGGCGATAAGCGCCTCGGCAGCCTGAAGAATACCGTTGAGAGTCGCCTTGGTATCGAGCGTTCCTCTACCCCAAAGGACTCCGTTTTCTATAACGCCCTCGAAGGGCGGACGCTGCCAGTCAGCCTCGGTTACGCTTACCACGTCGTAGTGCGCCATAAGCACGGTGGGTGCGCCGTTGGTTTTTCCGCGCCAGCGGAAAAGTATTGCGCGGTCACCGACCTCGGTATACTCACATTCCCGATAGACGTTCGGGAAAAGAGTCGGCAAAAGAGTTTTAAATTTGATAAATTCAGCCTCGTCCTCGTTATCGTGATTTCTGTCGGACACGGTTTTGCACCGCACCATCTCGGCAAGGTCGGAAACAGCCTTCTCGGCATTGACGAACACTCGCTGTCCGTCGTATTCCCCGCTCTTGCTCGGTTTAAATCTTATCGCTCTTATAACGAGCACGAGAATAAGTAACGCTATCAGGAATAACGCTGCAATCAAAAATGGCATAAGAACCTCCGCTAAATTAAAGCACGCCGCGCTTATAGAGCAAGCGTGAGAATGCTATTGTGAATACTACTCCGACGGGAACCATAATTCCCACGGTCGATGCGTTGAGAGCGTCTACGAAAACGAAAAATATAAGCATAAGCGTAACCGGTGCTATCGCTATCTTGAAATTCTTTGACACGAACACGACGCCGAGCGCACCGAACAGCGCGGGAAGCATCTGGTCGAACGCAGGGGTGAGCACGGGATTCGAAAGTATCGGCTCAAGCGGTATCAAGAGAATTACGCCGAGGATTATTATCACGGTCGTTACTATTGAGGAAACCGCTATTGCCACGGTAGAGATTATCTCACCCTCCTCGCTCTGCGGCTTAACGTCGGCGCTCTCAAGCGCGTTCAGGGCACAGGGCAATTTGAGATTCGATATATTACCGGTTACGAAGGACAAATACGAGCCGCCCGCACCGAGCATCGGAACGTAGGTTATAACCTCGACTATACCGACAGCCCAGTACATAGGCGCGGTTGCGAAAAGTCCCTTGGCAACACCCTGCCAATCCGGAACGGCTTGGAATATAAGTCCGACGACCACGGGAAAGAGCATAAGAATTATCATTACGGTTATATTCCATATCGTACCGTCGCGGTGCACGCTGTCTATGTAGCTGTATTCTTTTTTATCCGTATTTTTCATCAGATTTTACCTCCGAGCCAGTTGGTGAGCGGAATGGCGAGCACCATACCGACTATCATACAGATGGGAAGCGCGTAATCGTTTACCCATTTCCATTTAAGCTTCTTTACGAGTATTCCGCAGCCGCACATACAAAGGGCGCTTATCACCATAACCAAAACCGGAACGAGTCCCGATGTCGAGGTAAAGCTCTCGCCGTCGGCGTTGGTGAATATTCCGCCCTCGGATTTCCAAAGGCGCGAAATATCGCAGAAAACGTATCCGACGAAGGCGGATATCATACCGATAAAGAGTGAGCTTTGAAGAATACCGCCCCATTTCTTGTCCTTTTTATCAAAGGACTCCATTCCGTTTTGCAAACGGCGGCCGATTACGGGGACGAGCCAAATTCCTACCATTATCGAAACGGTCATAACTATCGCTATCGTGAGATAGGAGGATGCGTCCATATTTTTCGCAAGCTCGGCAAGAGTCGTTCCCATTCCCGACGCCGCGTTAGCCGCCGCTATCGCCTCGTAGGACAGCGAGCCGACGACCGAAAGCCTCAGCCACGGAAGCGCGATACCGAGCGACTGAGAAAGAGTAAGAACGGTTATAACTATCGAAACCGCAGGCGCTATTGTAAAGACCGCCGCGCTGATAACAGTTTTCTTTATTACCCTTTTATCCATTCCGATTTTCTTTGCTCTTGCAACCGATTTCCAAAAGAAATACACGGACTGTGCAAGAACTACCGCAATTATTATTCCGACTATCACGAAGATTATCGGATGATTAACGCTGAATTCCATAATGCCTCCCGTCAATTATTGTGATAGAGCTTTTTGGTTTGATATTTCGGCTCGCAGGAAAGCTGTATTCCGAGCTTTCTGTAGGTCGACGAATCAACCTGCGTAAGAATGACCGTCGAGTGTGCCTCCGCGTTTTTAAGCTCGGGAAGCGCAGCCATCGCCCGTGCGGCAGAGGGGCTGTCCACAGCCGAAATGGCAAGGGCTATCAGCACCTCGTCGGTATGAAGCCTCGGGTTATGGTTACCGAGGTTTTCGGTTTTAAGAACCTGAATGGGAGCTAAGATTTCGGGCGAAATTATTTCCTCGTC
>JAZNFU010000317.1:0-3083 GCA_045576135.1 Eubacteriales bacterium | reverse complement strand
ACGACATGGCTACGATCCGACTTTGAAAACAAGCGCGTCGGGGTGCTGTTCGCACTCATTATGCTTCTCAATCTTATCACCCTCGCCGTAGCGGTCCGCATCGATTCTCTTATCGCAATTTTTATAACGGCGGCAATCACCGCGCTTACGTCAAAGAACAGAAAAATGCTGATTTGGACAATTATTATTTACATTTTATTGCATTTAATATACCTTATCCCTACCGAAGCGTTTGCGGCGCTCGCCGAGCTTGTGGGTCTTAACGTTGCCGTCGTCGGCTCGCACAAGGGAGCTATTCTGGCGTCGCTTGAGCTTTTATACGACAACCTTTACTTCGGTGTCGGAATCGGTCAGACTCCATTTTCGGCGGCTATCGAGTCGCTTTGCGGCGTGCGGTACGAGAGCGCGGGAAATCTTCTTTTACAGTTAGCGTGTGAGGGCGGAATTTTTCTTCCCCTGCTTCTGCTTCTCCTTATGCTCGCGAGGGTAGTACACGTTTACAGATACCTTCCCTACGCGCACAAGTCGGTCACCTCCGCCTCGCTTACGATGAGCGGAACCGTCTACGCTTTGCTGATACTCGGTATATTCAACAACGTATTCGCCGACCCTGCCGTTTTCTGCTTATTCTTTATCATACTCGGCATCGGAAGCGCAATGCTCCGCGCCTCAAAGACCGACCACGACGAAAAGCTCGGCTATTTTACCGACACGCTTTCTATGCACTCATCGTCGGTAAATATCGACCTCGGTTGAGCAAAATTCGACCGTTTTATGCAATTTTCAACAAAGCCGCGCCGTAATTTATATGCTTTTTGTGAAAAATAATAAAGCTTTTTTTGTAAAAAAGTATTGATTTTTACATTTTATTTTGGTATACTTGTTATATTAAGACAGCTCGAAGGAGATATTTCGATGGTATCACGCAACGTTACAATACAGAACAGCGTAGGCTTACACGCAAGACCTGCAACCTTCTTTATCCAAAAGGCGAACTCGTATAAGTGTTCGGTTTGGGTTGAAAAGGACGACTGTCGCGTAAACGCGAAAAGCTTGCTCGGAGTTCTCTCTCTCGGCATAGTTAAGGGTACGTCAATAACCCTCATCGCTGACGGAATCGACGAGGCAAAGGCTGTTGATGGACTTTGGGATTTAATCGACAGCGGTTTTGCCGAGTAAATCCGGGGCTGCCACATTTGGTAAGACCGAAAAAGACCTGTAAAAATTTAAAAAGGCGTTTCTCTTGTATCTAACACAAGGAGGTGTCCGGGTTTTCTGCACACTTTAGGGTTGAAATCCTGCGGATTTCTTCAAAATTTAATGGTCTTTTTCTACCGCCGTTTTCGCCCTCTCGCCGTATATGTATACGCCTTCGGGACGAAGAACGACGCTTCTTCTTCAAATCTGACTATCCCCTGCAAGCCTTCGGGACTGCCTCAAATTATGCTTTGAGACAGTCCTTTTTTCTATCAACCATAAAGGAGGTGCACCGTGACCAGAATCGAAAGATTGCGCAAAAAGGCAAATTCCCTGCCCCTTTGCTCCGGAATATACATTATGAAGGACGCAGATGAAAAAATAATCTACGTCGGAAAATCAAAAAAGCTAAAAAACCGCGTGACGAGCTACTTCACGGGCACGCACCACACCCCAAAAACCGAGCGTATGGTGAGTCACGTCGAAGACTTTGACTACATCGTCTGCGACAGCGAAATCGAGGCTCTGACGCTCGAAAACGTGCTTATAAAAAAGCACTCGCCGAAATACAACGTAAGACTCAAGGATGCGAAATCCTATCCGTATATAAAGGTCACCGCCGAGGAATATCCGAAGCTTTTCGTGACGCGAGAGCGCAAGTCGGACGGCGGCAGATACTTCGGCCCATACAGAAGCGCGGACGAGGCGCACACGGCACTCGACGTCGTTATGAAAATATTTTCCCTCCCCACCTGCCGCCGCTCCTTCCCCAAGGATATCGGGCGCGAGCGTCCCTGCATTTACAAGGATATGGGACGCTGTATCGCTCCGTGCGCGGCGGGTATCAACTCTACCGAATACCGCTCGCTCGTCAAGTGCGCCGAGTGGGTGCTTGCGGGCAATATTTCAAATACGCGCGATCTTCTTCTCTCGAATATGAACGAGGCTGCGGAAAATCTTGAATTCGAGCGTGCCGCGGCAATCAGAGATAGCATCAAGGCACTTGAGCAGCTCTCGGAGAAGCAGAAGGTGGTTGCCGACAAGCGAGTCAGCCGAGATATTTTCGCGCTCTATTCAGCGCCCGCAGAGAGTATTCTGGCGATGCTCACGGTAAGGGGCGGCGCGCTTATCAAGAAAAACGAATTTACGCTTACCGCGGGCGAGGTGTCGGGCGACGATATAATCTCGCTCATAGCCGATTACTACGACACCGAGGGGGATACCCCAAGAGAAATACTGCTCGATTTTCCGCTTGAGGAGGATGAAATTTCCCTGCTTTCCGAATATCTTTCGCTCGGCAAAAAATACCGCGTGGCGATAAAGATACCCGAGAGGGGAGATGCAAGGCGTCTGTGCGATATGGCGCTGGCGAACGCAAAGGAAGCCGAAAAGCAGCACCGCCTCACCGAGCAAAGAGAAAACAAGAGCTTAAAAAAGCTAAGCGAGCTTCTCGGGCTTTCCGAGATGCCGAGCCGTATCGAAGCGTACGATATTTCCAACATCGGAAAAGAGCATATCACCGCCTCTATGGTCGTATACGCGGACGGCGCTCTTCGGCGCTCGGACTACCGAAGCTTCAATATCAAAACCGTCACCGAGGCGCCCGACGACTACGCCTCAATGCGAGAGGCACTCACTCGAAGACTGTCGCATATCGGCGACGGCACGGCGTCACTCGGAGAGGAGCCGAGCCTCATTCTCGTCGACGGCGGCGTGGGTCACGTCGGGGTTGCACGCGAGGTGCTGTCCGAGCTTTCGCTCGACATCGCGCTCTTTGGAATGGTAAAGGACGACTTTCACAAAACGCGAGCGCTTACGGACGGCGAGAACGAAATTTCCATCGCAATAGAGCCGTCGGTGTACGCTTTTATTTACAATTTGCAGGA
>JAZNFU010000316.1:0-4162 GCA_045576135.1 Eubacteriales bacterium | reverse complement strand
CGCGAAGCAGCATGAAAAAGAAGCTGAAATCGTCGCTCAGGCGGGCAGATTCGGTGCTGTTACGATTTCTACCAACATGGCAGGACGCGGTACCGATATTATGCTTGGCGGTAACCCCGAATATATGGCAAAGCGCGATATGCGCAAAATGGGAATCGAGGATTCGCTTATAGCCGCCGCTACAGGAAGCGCGGATACAGATAATGAGGAAATTCTCGCTGCAAGAGCGACCTTTAAGGAGCTTTACGATAAGCACAAGGCTGAAATTCAGCCCGAAGCGGACAAGGTTCGCGAGGCAGGCGGACTCTACATTCTCGGCACAGAGCGCCATGAGAGCCGACGCATAGACAACCAGCTCCGCGGTCGAAGCGGACGTCAGGGCGACCCCGGCGAATCAAGGTTCTTCCTCTCGCTTGAGGACGACCTTATGCGTCTTTTCGGCTCGGACAGAATTGCGGGACTTACCGAAAGACTCGGTCTTGAGGAAACCACGCCGATAGATGCGAGAATTCTCTCAAGCTCAATAGAAAATGCGCAAAAACGCATAGAGGGTCAGAACTTCCAAAGAAGAAAGAACGTCCTCACCTACGACGACGTTATGAACCAGCAAAGAAACATCATTTACGCACAGCGTAACGAGGTGCTGCTTGAAGATAATATTCAAGGAAAAATCACCGATATGATAAGAAGCTCGGTTTCGGAAACCTTTGATTTTTGCTTTGGTGTTGATGACACGGGCGCTTGGAAATTCGACGAATTCCGCAATCACTATATGGGGCTTCTCACGGATAAGCGCAATTTCGCGTACACACCCGAGCAGCTTTCAGAGATTGACAAGGACGAGTGGCGAGAGGAGCTTATAGAAAGAGCACTTGAAATTTACTCGTCAAAGGATACGCTTTTTGAGAGCACACGCACGGAAGACGGAAAGAATCCTATGCGCGAGATAGAAAAGGTTATTCTTCTTCAAAACGTAGACAGAAAGTGGATGGAGCACCTTGAGGCGATGGATAACCTCAAGGAATTCGTTGGACTCAACGCATACGCTCAGCGCGACCCCGTGGCTATTTACAGACTTGAGGGCGCTGATATGTTCGACCAGATGGTTGACGACATAAAGGAAAACACGGTAAGGCAGATTCTCGCGGTAATTCCCCGCCCCGACGTAGCCAAGCGCGTTGAGGTTGCAAAGCCTACCTCGGAAAACCTCGGCGGCTCAACGGTTCGCAAGCCTGCCGTATCCAAAAAGGTTGGAAGAAACGACCCCTGTCCCTGCGGAAGCGGAAAGAAATACAAAAAGTGCTGCGGTATGAACGACGCCGGCTGATGAGGTAAAAATGGGCTTTGGAACACTTTTTATAGGATATTTCCTGTTGCTTAACGTGACCTATTATGCGTGGAGCGATCTTCTTGCGGCACTCATCATAGCGCTCGGCTTATACAAACTTTCCTCGGTGAACGGATACTTTAAATACGCCACTTACGCATCGCTCGCGGCGGCGACGGTGGGTGCTGTTGAATTCGGACGGGAGATTTTTCTGATGTTTTCTCCTACGTCGGATGCGGCGCTCGGCTTTCTTCCCATAATTCGCTCAGCCACGCTGTGCGCTATGACGTTAACTATGCTGCTTGGCATTTACGAGGTTGCGCGCGAGGTGGATTTACCGGCTCTTGCGGCAAGAGCAAAAAGAATGATGATACCGACCGCCGTGATATACCTCGGCAATATAATTCTCGACACGCCGCAGCTCTTCAAAAACGTTGAGCCCATCGCGGTGGCGGCAATTTTTGCGGTTTTGCTTATCGCCACGCTCTTCCTTTTGATATACAATCTTGTCACGATATACACGGCGTACTCAAGGATTTGTATGCCGAGCGAGCTTGAGCATAAAGAGAAAAAGTCGAAGCTCGGATTCGTAAATAAATTCAGAGCGTACGAGAACGAAAAGGCGGCGGAATACGCAGAATACAGACGAGAAAAAATAAAAAACAAGGCTAAGAAAAAATGAGCAAAAAAGAAAAAAACAACTGCGGTGCTATATTTTTTGCACTGATTCTAATTATCAATCCGAATATAAACATCGTGGACCTGCTCCCCGATTTCGTCGGATACGCAATAATCATTCGCGCCATATCGCGAGCCGCACTCACCGTCCCCTATTTTCCGGAGGCAAAAACCTACCTTTCGCGACTTATGTGGCTCTCGGTGCTGAGAATTCCCGCATTCTTCATAATAACGACCGTTCGCAGCAAAAACGCCGCAGACGGTGATATAATAGTCCTTATGACCTTGGTGTTTGCGGTAGCCGAGGCGTTGCTTCTGATATTCGCGATATCTAACCTTTTCTCAGGTCTGTTTTATATGGGCGAGCGATGCGATGCTCCGCGACTGATATCCGAGTTTGGCACGTCCAAAAAAAGAAGCTCGTCGGTTGAGAGATTGCGCTTTGCCGCATACTGCTTCGCGGTGGCAAAAACGGCGCTCAACTTCTTGCCCGAGCTTCTCAGACTCACAAAAACGGTTGAGATAGGCTCACAAGAATACGTTAGCTATCTATCCGCATTCTATCCGTTCGCATTATTGGCGGCGCTCGCACTCTCCTTGATAATCGGTATCAATTTTGCAAAATATGCAAACAAGTATTTACATAACGCTATCGACGACTTTGAAAAAGCCGTCAAAGCTATGGTCAGCTACAACAAGGAAGATACGCAAAAACGGACGAAAATATTCACTCTTTGCCGTGCCGTTACCATTCTTATGATAGCTTCGATTTTCTCGTTCGAGCTGATATTTGACAATTTCCACGACGTAAACATTCTTCCGCACACAATCTACGGTATTTTTATGACCGTGGGCATTTATCTTGCCGTCGCAAGCACCTCTTATACCGCGCGCGGCAAGGCGTCGATTTTTGCACGCATTGTCGGTATAGCATATTCTGCCGTTGCGCTTTTGGCTTTGATTGCGAGCATACGCTTCCTTTCAAAATATACGTATCAAGACCTTTTGCTCGGCGACTTCGTAATGAACGAATATATGCCCGTAATACTTCTTTCGGCGGCAGAAATGCTTTTGCTCGTTGCGCTGCTTGCCGTCGGCTGTGCGGTAAACAGAAAATTTTTGCTCGAAAACACGGGAATTGAGCCTCACAATCCAAATTATAATAAAGCCGACCGCGATTTTCACAAATCACTCATAGTGCGCGGATACGTTTTATACGGTCTTGCGGCACTTTCGGGAATCTCAAAATTTATTCAGGTGATGCTCAATTTCAACGTTGAAATTATCTTTACGAACCCCAACGAAATGAATTCGGCAAGTATAATCACAACCGTAGTTCCGTGGTGGAATATGGTAGTTTTTGCACTCTCGGCGGTATATACGATTTACTCATTCGTGTATTTCTCCGGTTTGAAAGAGGAAATAGAATATAAATACGAAAAATAAAATCAGCGCTTGCGGCACGGTAAAATCCAAGCCGCAAGCGTTGCTTTTGTTTTTGTTTATTTACAAACCAAAAAATAGTTTTTCTGCTTAAATCAAAAGTCGTCGATACACACCTTTTCTCCGCGCTTATTCGATGCAACCGTCAGTTGCTAAATTTTCAAGTCGCCTTTGTTGAAAAAGTCATAATAAAATGATATAATTACAACATCTAAAGGTAACGGAGAAGTCTTACTATGAGTTTAGGAAAAATTATATATGAGTTACGAACAGCCAAGAACCTATCCCAAGGGCAACTTGCTGATTTATTAGATGTATCTCGTCAATCCGTTTCCAAGTGGGAAACAGATGCCGCTATCCCTGATCTTGACAAGCTTATGAGAATGTGTGATATTTTCAGTGTCACACTTGATGAACTAACAGGCAGAACGCCACAAGCAGAAGTTGATAAAACCGTTAGAGGTTTAGAAAAATCATCAAAACTTACACCTGCGAAAATAGTGGGTTATATTTTGTTGGCGACAACTCTCGTCGCAAGTGTTTTACTTTTCGCTTCAGCGAAAGATATCGAAGATTTTTATATTCCAACTCCTTTGCTGCTTTCTACTTTTGTGTGCGGTTTAATATGTTTGTGCGCCAAAAGAAATATTGAGTATTGGTGTACTTGGACGGCACTTGCTCCTATCTGCATTCTATCATTCCACATTGTAGGCT
>JAZNFU010000315.1:0-8025 GCA_045576135.1 Eubacteriales bacterium | reverse complement strand
TACGGCGACGAGATCCACCGCGCTTGGGTATTCCGCACCGTCGGCTACGGTAACGGCGAGAGCTACTGGCGCGATTTTATATCCGAGCTTCAGCTTGCCGGCTACGCGGGTGTTCTCTCTATCGAGCACGAGGACAGCTATATGTCGGTTGACGAGGGACTCACCAAAGCGGTTGCTTTTTTAAAGAATATTATAATAAATGACGAAAAGCCTACCGGTATGAGCTGGGCGTAACGTCGGAGATGCCATATTTGACAAGACCGAAAAAGACCAAGTGAACAGTTAAGAAAAGCACCTTGCCTACAGATAAATGCAAACTTATATATACAAAATCCCGTGCAATTTGAATTTGCACGGGATTTTTTCATCTTCTTTAATTTTTGATTTTTGCTGTGCGCTTGACGGTTAGAATTTGACCGTCTTCTTCTCGCCGACCTTGAGGCTTACCTTTTTGAAGTCGCGAAGGAGCTTTTTGGGGTTCAGCTTCTTTTTGGGGTCGGGGTCGGGGTAGTCGAATTTGAGCACCGAATACGCGGTGGCGTAGGGGCCATTGTTCGTAAGCTCTACTGTGTTCCCGTCAAGCCAATTTTCCTCGATATCAGAGTAGGTGAGTCCCTCGCCGAATTCGAATATGGGTGTGCCGCCGAAATATTTATAGGTTCTGTTTTCCATACGGTAGTCGCGGAATTCGGGAAGGTCGGCGTCGCTCTCGTAGAAGGTTACGGGGAGTCTTCCGCTCGGTGAGGTCTTACCGAAGAGGATATTGGCAAGGGCGTCGCCGCCGCGCGCACCCGGATAGAAGCACTGAACTACGGCGCTGCAATTTTTCTTTTGGTCGCCGAGCGCTATACAGCTGCCCGACACGTTGACGAAAACGATAGGCTTGCCGACGGCTTTTACAGCCTCGTATAGCTCCTTTTGTACCTTCGGAAGCTCGATTGAAATTTTGTCGCCGCTTATCTGCGCGAGGCTGTACTGGTCGACCTCCTCGCCCTCGAATTCGGGAGTGATACCCATACACATTACGACGACGTCCGCGCGTCTTGCAACGGTGACCGCCTCGATGAGCGTGCGCTCCTCGTATCTGTTCGGCTCAAGCAGGTGGTTACAGCCGCGGGCGTAGCTGACTCTTGCGTGATTCTGTATGCCGCGTAAAAGCGTGATGTATTCGGACGGCGTGCCGTTATAGTTTCCGATAAGCACCGCGCGACAGTCGGCGTTCGGGCCGATGACCGCTATTTTCTTGGTTTTATCGAGCGGTAAGATGCCGTCGTTTTTGAGAAGAACTATCGATTCCTCGGCTACCTTGAGATTGAAATTCTTGTGCTTATCACAGTCGACGAGGTCGTAGGGAATAGCGTCGTACTCGCAATCCTCGGCAAACATACCGAGTCTGTATCTCGCTTCAAAGAGCCTTGTGACCGCCTCGGTCACGGTTTCGTCCGAGATAAGTCCGCGCGCATACGCCTCGGGCAGATTTTCAAAGGCGTCGCCGATGCAAAGGTCGCAGCCCGTATTTACAGCCATAGCCGCACTCTCGGTAGCGTCGGCGGTGAGCTTGTGATATTGGTCTATATACTCAACGCCTGCCGCGTCCGACATAACGAAGCCCGAAAAGCCGAATTCGCCTCTGAGAATATCGAGAAGCAGGGTTTTGCTCGCCGTGCAAGGCTCGCCGTTTACCGCGTTGTACGCACCCATCACCGCCGACGGCTTTGCGTTTTCGATACAGTACTTAAAGGCGGCGAGGTAGGTGTCGTCCATCGTTTCGCGGTCAATATTGACGTTCATTCCGCGCCTCTCGGATTCGGGGCCCGAATGAACCGCGTAATGCTTCAGCGTTGCGTCCGCGCGTCTGTATTTTCCGTTACCTTGAAGTCCCTTGATAAATTCGGTCGCGAGCATACCCGTCAGCGTCGGGTCCTCGCCAAAGGTTTCGTGACCTCTGCCCCATCGCGGGTCGCGGAATATATTTATATTGGGCGAGCACATCGTCAGCCCTTGGTAAATATCGGTATATCCCTGCTTTTTGTTCTCGTTGTACTTTGCGCGAATTTCATTTGAGATAACGCCGCCGACCCTTTTGAGCATCGGCTTATTAAAGCTTGCCGCCATACCGATAACCTGCGGAAACACGGTTGCCGTGCCGTTTCTTGCCGCGCCGTGCAGGCACTCGCTCCACCAGTTGTAAGCCGGAATTCCGAGCCTCTCTATCGCGGGCGCGTTATATTTCATTTGTGAGAGCTTTTCCGAAACCGTCATTTTGAAAACGATCTTCTCCGCCATTTTTCTGAAGTTCATAAGCAGCTCCTGATTTTGTAAGTTTGATTAATCGTATCTATATTATATAACACACGCGTGGCGAAAGTCAATTCGCTTTTTGGACATAAAATTCGCCTGCGTGTCTAAAAACAACCGTGAAACCGAGAAATTTCATAAGTTGTGCAGGATACGAAAAGCGCCTATGACACGTATTCGGTCATAAGCGCTTTTTAGAGCATGCCGTCGGTGTACGCACCGAGTCGGCTCGCGATATATATCAGTCGTTGGTGTAGTTATCGAAATAACCCTGAATATAGATTATCGGCGTACCCTTGTCACCCGAGCCTGAGGTAAGGTCGCAAAGCGAGCCTATAAGGTCGGTGAGTCTTCTTGGTGTAGTACCCTCGGACGCCATATTTCCGACGAGGTTCGCATCCTTTTTGGAAATCTCGGACTTGATAGCCGCCTTAAGCTCGTCACCGCTGAGAGATGCGAAATCGTTGTCCGCAAGATATTTGAGCTTAAGCTCGTTGGGCGTTCCCTCAAGACCCTTCGTGTACGCGGGGGAAACTACCGGGTCGGCAAGCTCCCAAATCTTTCCGATGGGGTCCTTGAACGCGCCGTCGCCGTATACCATAACCTCGACGTTCTTGCCGGTTTTCTCAAACAGACGCGCGGCAATCGCGTCAACGAGCGCCTGACAATCTCTCGGGAAGAGCTTGACGGTATCCTCGGTCGCCTTGTTGGAGCCGAGAAGACCGTACTCGGCGTTGTAGCCTCCCATTTTGCCCGGCTCTCTCATAATTTCGTCAAGACCGAACACGCGCTCAGCACCCGCCGCAAGAAGAATACGCTTGGTGCGCGCTCTGGTGTGTATATCGCAGTTCAGTACGTTTTTGGTATATTTAAGAACCGCTCTTGCATCGTTTGCGAAGATTATTACCGGCTCAGCGCCCTCCTCGCGAATGATGCTCTCGTAATATGCAACGTAGTCGATACCGGTAAATCTGTGCTTCTCGTAGCCGAAAAGCTCTCTGTATTTTGCAAGGTCGAGAACGTCGGAGTAGGGGTTAACGCCACTCTCGTCAACGGCGTCAAGGCTGATAAGATGGTTACCAACCTCGTCGGACGGGTAGGAAAGTGTGAGAACCACGCGCTTCGCACCTCTTGCGATACCGCGAAGGCAGATTGCAAATCTGTTACGGGAAAGGATGGGGAATACGACGGCAACCTCCTCGCCGCCGAATTTTTTGCGAACGTCCTCTGCTATATCATCTACGGATGCGTAGTTACCCTGCGCTCTTGCAACGATAGCCTCGGTCATAGCAACGATATCGCGGTTGCGAACCTTAAATCCGTCCTCGCTATCGTTTGCAGCGGCAAGAACCGACTCGGTTACGATGTCAACCAGATTATCGCCGTTTCTGATAATAGGTGCGCGAACACCTCTTGATACAGTGCCGACCATACGAGCCATAAGAATTATCTCCTTTATATTTATGCCGAGCCAAGCTTCAGCACGGCAAAATCAAAATCACCAATATAGTATATCAAAAAAAATAGCGTTTGTAAAGTGTTTTGCTAAAAATATTTAGCGGCAAATTGTAGAAAAACAAAACTCCGACAATCGCCGTTTGGGTAAAAATGCCAAATGGGCAGAGCTGCGGCGTGCACAGCCGCGTGTTGACGGGTGGCGAAAAACGAGAGATTTTTGCCGGGGGTGAAGCCGCGACGGCGGCTTCAAAATGCCTCGCGACGCCCTCTTAATCACTCGATATTTCTTATATAGTGGAATATGTACTGCTGAGCAATTCCTGCGTATTTTCCGAACGAATTGTAGTCGAGATGCCCACTAAAGTAGTCATTTATTGCCTTTTTTACCCATACGTCGATGGGAAAAGCCTCTAAATTTCCAAAGCCGAACAGAGCGACGCAGGAGGCAACCTTGTCACCGACCCCCTTGATTTTCTTGAGCTGTGAAAGTGTGTATTCGTACTCGGCTCGTCGGGAGATTTCGCAAAGGTCCACCTCGCCCGACTCGACAGCCTCAGCCGCCGCAAGAAGATATTTATATCTGAAGCCGGGCTTTGAGGGAAGTAGCTTCCGGGGCTCGCTTAGCACCCGTCGCGCCGTGGGGAAGGAGTAGCATATTCCGCACTCGCCGCAGTTTTCGTCACACGGCGGCAGGCTATGGCGCGAAAGCGGACAGCGGGGAAGTCCCGCGGCAAGATTTTTGCCGTAGGCGCGGCATATCGCGAAAAGAATTTTTCTTATTCTCGGAATATTGTTGTTCTGCGACACGATAAAGGAAAATAGGGTTTCCCACGCGTCCTGGCGAAGTATTGCGATACCCTTCGCGCACTCTGCCGCGGAGCGCATCCACTCCGAGTCGGTCGCCTCGGAAATTTCACGCTTTATTTCTCGGTAATCGGTGTCAAGCGAGAAAAACGCCACTATTTTTTCATCGAAAAACCGCTCGTCAACGCCGTAAAAAAGAAGCTCGCCCGCCTTTTTCTGTCCGACTGTTACGAGGCGGTCGCCTATCGGGACGAGATATTCGTCATAATCCTTTTCGGCTGTGATTTTTTCGTAGCGAAATGCCTGACCGCATTCGAGCGTATCACTAAGCTTGTAGTCGCCGAGCCCCGTGACTCTTATGAGCTCGCCCCTCGCCGACGATTCGCATTTTTTTGTAAACATTTTGCTCCTTCCCCCTTGAAAATATGCGCTTTATGCTGTATAATAGTGTTGAGTAGCTATATTTAAATATATTTTAACATATTTTCGCGCTTAGCGCAAGTACTTTATGGGGAGTGGAAAAAAGTGGAGCAGATATATACCATACCGGTCAACGAAGCGTTTGACAAAGTAACCGAGGGGGGCGAGTGCGCCTGCCCGTTTTGTCTGCTTTACAAAAAGCTTGAGGAGGACGAGCTCGACATAATCCTCGGAGCTTCTATGATGGAGCCTGATATCAGAATAAAAACCAACGAGATGGGCTTTTGTGCGCGGCACTATTCGAAAATGCTCGTCCGCAAAAGAATGCTCGGTATGGGGCTGATGATGCAGAGTCACTTGGTTGAGGTGCGGAAAAAGCTTCGCGGTCCGACCGTATCCTTGAATCCGCGCGCGGCGTCGCTGTCCGAGCTTTCGAGGCTTGAGTGCGACTGCTACGTTTGCTCAAGAATAAACAAAAATCTCGCGGCTATGACCGCAACGGCGGCGTATCTTTGGGAATCCGACCCCGAATTCGAGAGAAAATTCGCAAAGGTGCCGTTTATCTGTCTGCCGCACTACCGCGCGCTGATGGAATACGCATCGAAGAAAATGAACAAGAAACGCTACGCCGATTTTCACGACGCGGCGAAGGGCATCAACGAGGCGTATATGGAAACGCTCTCGGGTGAGGTCGATTGGTTTTGCAAAAAATTCGATTACCGATACGACGAGGAGCCGTGGTACAATTCGAAGGATTCGGTACAGCGAGCCATTAAATTTTTGTCCGGCGATATGCAATTTGACTGAGATTTTGGAGGAAAATTGTTGTGATAATTGAGAAAATAATCATTAAGAGCTTTGGTCTTATCCGTGATATGACGCTTGAATTTTCGAACAGCATAAACGTCATTGAGGGACACAACGAGGCGGGTAAGAGCACTATTGCCGCCTTCATAAAATATATGCTTTACGGCTTCCCGCAGAGTGAGGGTGAGGGTCTTAGCGAGCGAAAGCTCCGCCTTAACTGGACGACCGGCACGGCTGAGGGCTCTATGTACGTTAACGTAAAGGGCAAGCGCTATCTTATAACCCGAATGACGCAGCAGTCCGACAATTCAGCGCGCCCGACCTACAAGGAGGAGGCGACGATAATCGACCTCTCGACAGGCGCTCCCGCGTTTGGAAAGGTTCCTGCGGGCGAGGTCTTTTTCGGCGTTGACGCCGAGCTTTTCGGCAACACCGCCTTCGTCGGTCAGATAGGTGATTCAAAGATAAACGAGGGCTCGGTCAAGGAATCGATAGAGAATATACTTTTCTCGGGCGCGGAAACGGTGAACAACAGACGCGCCGCGGCGAAGATTGCCGACAAAATGGAGCTTCTTTTGCACGGCGGCGGCCACGGCGGCACTATAATCGACCTTATGCGTAAATCCGAGGAGCTTGAGGAGAAGCTTAAGTCCTCAGACGAGGAAAACAGGCTCATACTTGAAAAGGAAGCCGAGCTTCACGATATAAGAACGAAAAAGGCGGAATACGAGGACAGACTCGTAAAGCTTCACGAGCTGAACGCGGACTATCAGAACGCGATGCTTATAAACACCTTCGACAGACTCCACGAGCTTGAGGAGGAGTCGGAGAAAAAGAACGCGGATTACGCGGCGTTTATTGAGGAGAATACGCATCTTGGGTTCGTGCCAGGTCAGGATTATCTTACCGATATTGCGGTTGCAAGACAGACGGTTAACGAAACCTACCGTCAGCTTAATGAGGCGGAGGAAAATTACCGCCGCGAGCGCGGCGCTATCGGCATAACCCGCGAGGTCGAGGGAGCGATACAGATATGCGACGATTACGGTGGAGAGGATGCTGTAAGAGGGGCGGCGGGCGGATTCTACCGCACGCTCGTTCGCGACGTGTCGCTTATTACCGCGGGCGGACTTTTCGCTATCGCGGCGGCGGTTATGTTTATACTTTCGGGTGGCGGCGTCGGACTTATTATCGGCGGTGT
This sequence comes from Eubacteriales bacterium, assembly GCA_045576135.1. Classification (GTDB taxonomy): domain Bacteria; phylum Bacillota; class Clostridia; order Oscillospirales; family CAG-272; genus UBA1740. Next base: position 1,037 of record JAZNFU010000315.1, on the reverse strand, counting down.
GCTATCGGCTCTTGCGGCTGTGGCGGGGGTAGCCTTCGGACTTTATTCCTACCTCGGCGTGCGTCGTCAGCTGACCGAGCTTGAGGTTAAATTCTCCACCACCTCCTATCGCGACCTTATGGGCAAGATAAACCATATTGCAGAGCAAAGAAACAAGCGTGACGGATTGCTCCGCGCTACCGAAAACGCCAGAAGCGCCGCAGAGTCGGCGCGCCTTGCCTACGAAAGCGCGAAAATAGAGCTTGCAAATATTATTATGAAGTGGGGAGGCGAGCCTCCCGAGTCCGACCTTAACGGATATCTTGACGCGCTCGACGGCCGCGTGCGCGCATTCCTTGCGAAGAAGGATGAGCTTTACGCCGACAAGTGTGAGAGCGAGCAAACCGTGCGCGATATAAGACGCACGCTCTCGGACAGAAGCGAGATAGATATCAGAGGACGCGTGTCGCCGCTTCGCCGTAAGGCGCTCGTAGGTGTCAGTTATTCGGACATTATAGGCGACATCGAGAGAAACAAGGAGCTTATAGCCGACGAGGAGGAGCGTGCAAGAGAGGTTGACAGAACGCTGTTCACGCTCAAAAGCCGCGCAGGCGACCCCGGTGAGCTTTACTCCAAAATTCAGGCGCTCGACAGCCGTATAGACGAGCTTCGCCAGCGCCATAAGGCTTACTACATAGCACTCAAGGCGATAGAGGGTGCCTCTGATAATCTTCGCGCGGAGATATCTCCCCGCCTTGGCGAGTACGCGACGGCAATGATGAGCGTTATGACCGATAAGAAATATACTCATTTTGACGTCAGCGACGGTCTTGTCGTAACCTTTGAGGCGGCGGACGGCGAAAAGAAGTCGGTCGATTTCCTCTCGGGCGGTACGCGTGACCTCGCGTATATCGCGGTGCGCCTTGCGCTCGTTGATATGCTTTACACCGAGCGTCCTCCGCTTTGCTTTGACGAGAGCTTCGCGCATCAGGATAACGTGCGCGCGAAGGCTATGATGAAGGCGCTCCACAAGCTCTCGAAGGAGGGCTCGCAGAGCT
>JAZNFU010000314.1:0-4221 GCA_045576135.1 Eubacteriales bacterium | reverse complement strand
ACGCGCTGCTCAAGATAGTTGTCTATCTGCGAGGCGTTGCGTTGGATTTTTTGCTCAAGCTGCATAAAATAGTTTTTGGCTTGGATTTTCTTGAACAGGAATACGAGTCCGGGTATTATCAGAAGAACCCAGAGTAATATCTCGAATATAGTTGAGCCAACCCCCACCTTTACGGGTATTTTTTTTGCTATAACGTGGGTATCAAGTCCTTCGGACTTTACAGCGGTTTCGTCGAGTTCATCAAGTAAATTTGCCATTTTAAATTCCTCCAAAATATATTATTTATTTAGTTACAAATGGTAGCGCTGACGGTGTGGAAAACTGCGTCGCATTTTTTATCGGTCGTACTGCTTATCAATAGGTTACGAGAAGCTACGACGGGGATGTATTCGGTCCACGGAACCGCGATGGTATGATATCTTCCGTCACGTCCGAAGACTGACACGTAATCCACCCTCGGCATAGTGCGATAGGAGTGCGCCGTAACGCGAATTTTGTCAGCGTCGGGAAGCTTTTGTAAAAGCGTGGTTTTCAGTATGACATCCGTTGCGGTATCAGGGTGCGCGAATTTGTTAGTACCGACGGCGTTTGCGAGTATCTCGTGCTCGTATTGAGTGAAGTTGCTTGCGTAGGTCCTCGCGGCGTTTTGCACGGGCGCGTTTTCTTGGTAAGAGGGAATCGAAAGAATGGGAGCAAAGTCAAAGAATACGGATTTGAAATATTCCTCGTTATAGGAAATATATTTCTCGCGTGCAGAATCGATATCAAAGTCGTAAAAATGCGATGGATTCGTGTTCATTTTCCAGTTCTGTGAGTGTACCGTTTTTATGATGTTGTATTTTCCTTGCTTGATAAAATCAAAATCATCTCCATAGCCGTCCTTCGAGCGAAGCAAATCCACGGTGTTGGTCTGCGCCAACGGGGTAAACATAAGTCGGAATTCTACCTCGTGGTCACGGTTGAGCGCTCCGAAAAGAACGTCGAATTCGCTATTTGACATCTCTTGGAATCCGCCGCCCTCCTTGGCGGATTTTTCGGTTTGCTTTTTCAGCTTTTTCTCGCCCTTTTTTATTCTGCGAGCAAGTGCGCTTTCGCTCAATTCGTCCGTGTCCGATTCGGTGCGAGAGAAGGATAGGTGAGGCGCGGCGTCACAGCCGTATCCAAGGTGTGTCACTACGCTGTACGTCGGCTTTGGCTTGGTAACCGTTGCCGTGAGCACTTGAGAGCGATGAACGGTGCGCGTGTTTCCCTTGCTGTCGCGCACGCGCTCGGTCCAATGAATAGTAATGGATGCGGAGTAGTTGGCTGTGGCCATTCTGTGCTCAAGGTATCTTTCGTACAAGAAAGGATTTTTAAATAGCGTGCCGGAAAGCGCGTTTATAACCGAAGTTTGATCGTCCGTGAGGTCTATGTAATCGAATTCGTCGATAAGCAGCCTCTCGTGAGAGGGCGTGTAGCACTTGTTGAATTTTATTTCCGGCATCGTATCCTCTATAAGCTCAAGGGTATCCGTGCTGTTGAACAGCGCGTTGAGAGGCGCCATTTGCTCTTGTGCTTCCTTGTTTATAGTGGCTGCTTCGCCTTCAAGGCTTTCTTTGACTCCTTCGGCATTTTTTATGACGGGGCGCACTCGCTTGAATAAGACGATTAACGCGATTATGATAGCAACGAGTCCGCCGACTGTAAGTCCGATTAAAAGCGGGGTGCTTTCGGGCGGGCTTGTAAGCAGGTAGATATCGGCGATGGCAATACATACACACAGAATAATAAGTGCCCAAAACAAAATCTTAAGCTTCGTAATTTTGGATTTTACTCGGTCAATTTCGCCGAGCTTGCTCTTGTATTCGGCAACCGTCTTGCGATTCCTTTGGGCGTCTACGCGAGATTTTGCTACCATATCCTCAAAGCGCTTGACAGTCGCTTCCTTATGGCGCACGCTTGCGTCTTTGTAGTATTTGAGTGGCTCGAGTAGCAGAGCGTTCATAAAACCTCCGTGTTGAAATTACAAATTGACCGTCGCACAAGCGACAAGCTTCTACAAATATTTTATCATATAATATCGGTAATGTCAATGTATGCTCAAAAAATACGCATTGTGAAATATAGAGAAATTCTGCAGCGAGAATTATCTCGACCAAACGAGAAAATGAAAGAAAAAACGGTACAAATATAAATAAAAAGCACACTTAACTTCACATTTTAGGGTAAAGTCGGGTGCGCTTTTATAAAAAACGTGTGATTTGTGAATTTTGGCACGTGCGCCGATGGCGAATTTATGCCATAAGTTCTGATACGAGCTTGGTAAATTCCGCGACGTCCTCGATCTCGCCGCCGCTGACCAGACAGGCTTCGCCGTAAAGTATTTTTGAATACTTGCCCAGCTTATCCTTGTCGGACTCGTAAAGCTCTTTGAGCCTGTTTGTGATAGGATGCTCGCGGTTTATTTCAAGCACGAGATTTGCACTCGGCGCTCCAAGCTCGTCGGCACCCGGCATTTTCTTGAGTATTTTCTCCATTTCTATGGAAAGCTCGCCTGAGCTGCCAAGGCTTACCGCGTGCTCGCCGAGAGAATTTGAAAGCTTAACCTCGCTAACCTTACCGATCGCTTCCTTTATGAATTCAAGCATATCGCGTGCGGATTCGTTTTCTTCCTCGAGAGTTTTCTTTTCTTCTTCACTTGCAACGTCAAGCTCCTCTGCGGTAACGTTTTTAAATTCGCAGTCGCCGTATTTTCCGAGCATCTTGACGGCGAACTCGTCAACGTCATCGGTGAGATAGAGTACCTCAAAGCCGCGGGATTTTGCCGCGCTCACCTTGGGCATCGCTTCTATTTTGGCAACGCTTTCTCCGCTTGCGTAATATATAGTCTTTTGCTCCGACTTCATTGCGGCAACGTATTCCTTGAGTGATACGTATTTTCCGGTTGACGAGTGGAAAAGAACGAGATCACGGAGCACGTCGGCGTGAGTTCCGTAATCACTGTAAAGTCCGTACTTCAGCTGGAGTCCGAAAGCGTCGAAGAATTTTTCATAGCTTTCGCGCTCGCCCTCAAGCATTCGCTCAAGCTCGCTCTTTATCTTCTTTTCAACCGCCTTTGCAATTACCTTGAGCTGTCTGTCGTGCTGTAAAAGCTCGCGGGATATGTTGAGCGACAGATCCTGAGAATCCACGAGTCCCTTGACAAATCCGAAATAGTCGGGCAACAAATCGGCGCAGCGCTCCATTATCATAACGCCCGACGAGTAAAGCTCAAGTCCCTTTTCGTAATCCTTGGTATAATAATTATACGGCGCGTGAGAGGGAATGAACAAAAGCGCGTTGTAGGTGGCCGTTCCCTCGGATTTTTGGCTGATAACCTTAAGGGGTGCCTCGTAGTCGTAAAATTTATCGGTGTAGAAGTTGTTGTATTCCTCGGGGGTAACCTCCGATTTCGCTCTTTTCCATATCGGAGTCATACTGTTGAGAGTTTCAATTTCGCTGACGGTTTCGAATTTTCCGTCTTCGTTATCCTTGGGCAACCGCTTTTCTACGTTCATCTTGATAGGATATCTGATGTAGTCCGAATATTTCTTCACGAGCGCGCGGATGCGGTACTCGTCGAGGAATTCCGAATATTTTTCATCCTCCGTGTCCGCTTTGATGAAAAGTGTTATCTTCGTTCCGAATATATCGGTAGCGCACTCGTCTATCGTGTATCCGTCAGCACCCGAGGACTCCCATTTGTATCCCGCGGCGGAGTTGTAGGCTCTTGATTCGACCGTTATTCTGTCCGCAACCATAAAAGCCGAGTAGAAGCCTACGCCAAACTGACCGATGATGTCAACCTCCTCGGATTTTCCGTTGTCGCGCTTGAAATCGAAAGAGCCGCTTTTTGCGATAGTTCCGAGATTGTTTTCAAGCTCCTCTTTAGTCATACCGCAACCGTTGTCGGTAATCGTGAGCGTGCGCGCCTCTTTGTCTGCGCTTATCCATATTGCATAGTCGCTACGGTTTAATTCTATCGACGAATCGGTAAGTGATTTGAAATAAAGCTTGTCGAGTGCGTCGCTGGCGTTGGATATAAGCTCTCTTAAGAAGATTTCCTTATGAGTATATATCGAATTTATCATCATATCGAGCAGCTTTTGTGATTCAGTTTTAAATTGCTTCTTTTCCATTATATTATATATACCTCTCAAAAGACGTTTTTAGCACTCGGCACGCGTGAGTGCTAAATGTATT
>JAZNFU010000313.1:0-5300 GCA_045576135.1 Eubacteriales bacterium | reverse complement strand
TCTATTCCCGAATTTATACAGTTTGAAAGCGGAAAATCTATAATTTTATATTTTCCGCCGTAGCTTACCGCAGGCTTTGCGGTTTGCTTCGTTAAATCGTAGAGCCGCGAGCCTTGACCGCCCGCGAGGAGCATAGCTATCATTTCTTTTTTACGGTACATCGTCCTCTCCTTTTTTTAGCTTGATTTTTTTGCCACCGTCGGTTCTTTTAAGTATAAGTCCGCGGTAGGCGGGCAGAGCTATCTCACAGTACTCACCCGATGAAAAAAGTGACCTTTCGTAAGCCGCACCCTCGCTGTCAAAGAGCACCAGGAAGGCTTCGTCCGCTTCAAGCGGCAGTCTGACCCTTTGCTCGCTGCCCGAAAAAGAAATAACGACGGTAAGCTCGCCCTCTGACGATATACGCCTGAAGGCAACGACGTTCTTTTCAGCCTCGTCCGCCAAAAGCCAACGAAAGCCCGACTCGTCAAAATCGCGCTCCCAAAGTTCCGAGTGCGACAGATAAAATCCGTTCAGCTCGCACACGTAATCTCTGAACGCTCGGTGAGTCGGATAATCGAGCATAAACCACTCAAGCGATGAGTCGTAATCCCATTCCCGAAACTGTGCAAGCTCGCAGCCCATAAATAACAGCTTTTTGCCGGGATAGGTCATAAACAGCATCAGAGCCGTGCGCGCCTGAGAAAATTTATCCGAATAATCTCCGTACATTTTATCGATAAACGAGCGCTTTCCGTGTACCACCTCGTCGTGCGATATCGGAAGACAGTAATTTTCCCCGAAAGCGTACATTATCGGGAAATTGAGCGCCTTGTGCTTATATTTTCTGTATATCGGGTTTTCGGACAAATACTCGTAGAAATCGTTGGCAAATCCCATATTCCATTTCATATTGAAGCCAAGCCCCGACGTGTCCGTCGGAGCGGTTATTCCGCTTCGGCTTCCCGATTCCTCGGCAATCATCAAAACGTCGGCAAACTCCGAGAAAACAGCGGTATTCAGCTTTTGCAAAAATGCAACCGCCTCAAGATTTTCGTTCGTTCCGTAGGCGTTGGGTATCCACTCTCCAGGCGCTTTTTCATAATCGAGATATATCATAGACGCAACCGCGTCAACGCGCAAGCCGTCAATGTGAAACTCCCTGAAATAATACAGCGCGTTTGATACCAGAAAGCTTTGCACCTCCTCTCTGCCGAGGTCGAAAAACCGAGTTCCCCACCCCGCCGATTCCATACGGTCCTCGCCCTGATACTCGTAAAGAGGCGTGCCGTCGAAATTGTAGGGTCCCCAGCTGTCCTTCGGAAAATGCGCGCACACCCAATCAAGAATTACCCCGATACCCAAGGCGTGCATTTTGTCAACGAGGTATTTGAAATCGTCCGGCGTGCCGAAGCGGCGGCTCGGAGCGTAAAACGCGCAGGGCTGATAACCCCACGAGCCGTCGTACGGATACTCCTGTATAGGCAAAATTTCAATATGCGTGTATCCCATAGTCTTAACGTAGGGTGCAACGATGTCGGCAAGCTCGCGATAGCTGTAATATTCACCGCCGTCGTGTCTTATAAAGCTACCAAGATGTATTTCATATATATTTATAGGCAGCGGCAAATAGTATTCGCCCAGCAAACCGTAATTTCGGCGTCTGTATTCGAGCCATTTCCCATCGCCCCAGACGTGCTTGCTTTCCTGATATATTATCGACGCGCCGCGGTCCCGGCCCTCGGACGCCGTGGCGTAGGGGTCACCCTTATCAAACACTCCTCCGTCGGTTTCTATTCTGAATTTATACGCTTGTCCCTCAAGCGAGATGTCCGAAACGTAAATAAGCTCCCATATTCCCCCATCGGTTTTTCTCTTCATTCTCCGCGGCTGCTCCCAACCGAAAAAGTCGGACACGACTCCGACCTCGCGGGCGTTTTTTGCCCATACTCTGAATGAATATATATATTCGTCCCCGGACCTCTCTAAATTGCACCCAAGGTGCTTATACGCGTTATAATTAGTTCCCTGATGAAAATAAAAATCCGCAAGATTTTCAAGCTCTGACACCGTATCACCTCACTTTTTCAATATTATATCACCCGCCGCTCGATTTTTTTGTCGAAGCCTGAGCTTACGATACCTGATTTTTTTAAGCAGCCGAGAAAGCAGAGCGGCAACCGCGCGAAATATTTTATACAGCAGCGTTATCGGCAAGGAAGCAAGGAAAATCAAGCCCGCAAGAAAATAGCATATCGCAACCGCTACGGCGGATTTCAGATACCTTTTATAAAGCCACCGAAATATGAAAAAGAACGTGAGCACCGTAAAAAGAAAATACCCACGGAACACGCCGTCGCAAAAAACGTATTGCAAAACGAGATAAAAAACGCCGAATACGACGGTAAAGAGGAATTGATAAAGGCTTATATTTCTGATTTTCCCGCACGAATTTATGCGGTCGATAAAGTCCTTGGCTATTCTCTTTATATTATTTCCTTTTTTGTAAACGCAGTATTCTCTTTTGGAGAAAAATATACCGATAGCACTCAATTCGGTGAGTAAAAATTCGTATACCGCGCCGCCGCTTGCAAAAAGGAGCGCTCCGAGAACGGATAAAAGAACCTCGTCAAGAGTAAAGGAAATCATTTGAAAATACCGCGTCCGCGCTTGCGTTTACCCTCGTTTTGCTCGTAAAAGGCAATGCTTTTTATGCTGCCCGTGATAATTATTTCCCCCGCCTGCCCGGTCAGCGAGGTTATTTTGAGCGACTGTCCCTCGACGCATACGTTACCTCCTTCAAGCGCGAGAAGAACGTACTCCTCGTCAAACGCCTCTATATTCAAAACACCGTTTAAATTCATACGCTCTCTGTCGTAAACGGTGAGTGTTTCACGCTTTATATCCATATTATCCTCCAAAAAATAAATAAAACCGCCGAAGGCTCGGCGGTTATGACGAACGTAAAAGCACCGCCCTCGATTAAGAGTATGCGGTGCTTACTTTAAATATTCTTATTGCTCGGTGCTGTCCTCGGATACGATTTCATACATACCCTGGGATTCGGATTTTTTCGTGGTTTCTCTGATATCGGCTACTCTGACGGTAACGGTTCTCGAACCGAAGGCGATGGTAATCAAATCGCCTATTTTTACGTCGTACGACGCCTTTTGCGTTTTACCGTTGACACAAATGCGTGCGCTGTCGCAGGCATCGTTTGCAACAGTTCTGCGCTTTATCAGCCGCGAAACCTTAAGATATTTGTCAAGACGCATTTAATCAGCCGTTAACGATATCCTTAAATGCCTTGGATGCGGAGAATGCGGGACGCTTGGAAGCCTCGATGGTGATAGCCTCGCCGGTCTTGGGGTTGCGGCCTTCTCTTGCAGCAGCCTCCTTTACCTCAAAAGTACCGAAGCCGATAAGCTGAACCTTATCACCCTCCTTAAGCGCTGCGGCAATAGCGTCGAGCGATGCGTTAACTATCGCCTCAACGTCCTTCTTCTTAAGTTCGGTCTCCTGAGCAACTACGTTAATAAGATCTGTCTTGTTCATAATTTTAAAATTCCTTTCGGTTTTTTTATTTACATTTATATTATAACAAGTCTTAATAGATTTTTCAATACTTATGCACAAAATTTTAATACAAATTTACCATTTTATGTATATTTTAACAAAAGCGTATTTTCTTTTTGTGCAAAATCACGAGGTTTTTTCACCTTTTTACCGCTAAAAACTATAAACTTTGATAAAATCAAGTATAAAATTGCATAAACGGCGCCGCAAATCAGCGTGCCTTGAGTATCGGAAGCTATTGTTTTTGTTAACTCTTGTATTAATTTCGCACACAGAGCCGAAGCACCGCCGCAAAAAATCGTGCTTATAATCGGAATAAATATGCGTACTCTCACACCGAGTGTCAGAAAGAGAGTTATTACCGACACGCACAGCGCCGATGCGTAGAATAAAACGGTGCCTATCGCCGCCGCGCCGATTCCTATTTTTTCGTTGCCGGTAAGAACGTACGCCACACAAATTTTCACCGCCGTGCCAACGCTCATTGAAATCAGCGGCGCGGCCGTTTTTCCTGCGGCTTCAAGTGCCGTGTTAACGCATATCAGTGCACCGCAAAGAATAAACGAGGGCGAAAGCATCGAAAGATACGGAGCGCCGAGTGTGGCTGATTCGTCGGGAAAAACGAGGCGCAATCCTTCATACGAAAAGTACATACACCCGAAAGAAAGCGCCGCACCGATAAACGAGGATAATAAAATTGCGTGTGTGAGGCTTTCGTAATATTCGCCTACGTCTGATTTTATATACGCCGAGGACAGCTTTGGGAGTGCCGCGGTCGACACCGGAGCCACGAGCGCAATACATAGCCCTAAAAACGGAACGGCGAGCGTCGTGTAATTTCCGTAAAGCGCAGAGGCACGCTCGGCGGTGTAGCCGATATCCGAAAGCCTGCGCATCGTGAGCAAAAGGTCAATAATATTCGTAACCGAGGTTAAAAGGGCGCTTGCGGCAATCGGTAGCGATATTTTAATTATCCTTAAAAGTATGCCTCTGTCGGCGCTAAAACCGACTCGCGCGCCACCCCTATTTGAGCTGAACAGGTACAAAAGCATCGACGAAGCCGCGGCGCCTATGCTTATTCCCGAAACGGCAAACGCCGCCGTAAGCTGTAAGCCGTAGCCGCGCGCAATAGAAAGCTTCGCCAAGCCCAAGCCGACGAAAAGCTTGAACGCCGCCTCGACGATTTCACATAGCGCGATGGGCACCTGCCTGCCCATTCCGTTCAGATATCCGCGCATAACTCCCGAAACCGATATAAATATCAGGGAAAATGAAACGCATATAACCGAAGCGCAAGCGCCCTCGTTTCCGACGGCAGCCGACAACGGCCTTGCAAAAAAGAGCAAAAGAAGCGTAAAAACGGCGCCTATCAAAAGAAATATCCGACTCGTGTAGGACAGTATTTTTCGGCACGTCGCATTATCCTCTCGCGCCCTCGCCTCGCAAACGAGAATGGAAACCGCCTTCGGCACGCCCGCCGTACAAATGACGTAAAAGCAACCGAAAACGGTGTATGCGGAATTGAAATAACCCATACCCTCGTCCCCAAGCATATAGGATAGCGGTAGCTTGTATATCACTCCGATAAGCTTTACGGTAAGGGCGGATAGCGTAAGCATAAGCGCGTCGGCTGTAAGCTCGCGCCTTTGTTTAAGAGCGTTCATAAATCAAAACCTCGCGTTTCTGCCGTATAATAAATACGGTTTTTGAAAATAAAAAAGATTTGCTAAAATATATTAGCAAAT
>JAZNFU010000312.1:0-6486 GCA_045576135.1 Eubacteriales bacterium | reverse complement strand
TTTCGGATAAGGCGGGAGTCTATCCCTCGACGCTCTCGGGCGGTCAGAAGCAGAGAATTGCAATCGCCAGGGCGCTCGCAATGAACCCACAGGTGATGCTCTTTGACGAGCCGACCTCCGCGCTCGATCCCGAAATGGTAGGCGAGGTTCTCGACCTCATAAAAGAGCTTGCCGGTGAGGGAATGACGATGGTTATCGTGACGCATGAGATGGGATTTGCCCGCGAGGTCGCTGACAGAGTGCTCTTTATGGACGGCGGCGTTATCGCCGAGGAGGGTGCGCCTGCCGAGATTTTTGGGGCGCCGAGGAATGCGAGGTTGCGCGAATTCTTAAGCAAGGTACTATAAAGTTTGTTTGCTTTTTTTGCTCTATCAATCCAAATTATAGACACCTCATCCGTCATTTTAAAACAAGTTTTAAAACGACACCTTCTCCCGCTGGAGAAGGCTTGGTTGCCCACCGGAGAAGGTTTAGAAAAACCACCTTTTTCCCTGCGGCTCGGTCACTACACGAAAATGAAATACCACCCATTATCCTGGGTGGTATTTTTGCGAATTCGTCAATATTCGTTTGCTTTTTTGCTGTATTTGTGCTTTTTTTGGCGGGGTTAGGACACGAAGCTTTTGATAAGCTCGTTGACTTTTTCGCGCACGGCGAGCATCTGATCGGCGCTCGTTGCACAGACGTCGAACTCTATCGAGCCGCCGAAGACCGCTTCGATTTCGGCAACGATTTTTTCGTGCGGCATATAGCTCTCAAGAAGCTGCATCGCGCGCATATCCTGGAGCGCCTCGTTAAAAACGATAAGGCGGAGCGATTCAAGCGGCGTGCCGTTGCTGTCGGGATATACCGAGCACATATCGCCCGCGGGCACCCAGTCGTCGCCCGAAAGGTCGTAGGCGGGGTTTATCGCATCGGTTGAGTGGAAGCTTTGATAGAAGTTATATCCCCACTGCAAAAAACCTACTATATTATATTTGAACATCTGTATACCAATGGAACGGTTTCTGTAAGAGGGCATTGCCACGAGTCTGTTTGACACGTTAACCGTCTGCGTGCAGCAGTAGTAGGTCCAAAGCCCCGGCACTCTATTTTCAAGAAACGGCTTGATATGGTTGTTTGAGGGAATGGGCGTTTTTATGATGCCGCGCTCGAAGAAGTCGTATTTGGACATTGCGTCCATTATCGTGTATCCATCGAGCAAGTCTGCGACGGCCGCCTTCGATTTTTGGTAGCTCTCGATGTGGTCGAGTGACGGCTCGTCGGAGATATGGAAGAAGCAGCGTCCGTCGTCCTCTCGCGCTCTCATATGTGAAAGAAACGCAGTAACGAAGCTACGCAAAAATTCTCTGTACTCCTCGCCGTGTGCATCGGTTTCCCAGCCGAAAATCTTTTTGTATTCGCCGTCTACGGTTGCCATTATCTTCGGCGCGTGATGTGCACCCCATTGCGTGAAGAAATGCGAGATTTCAAGATACTTGAAGCCGACCTTGTCGCAAAGGTCAACCCATCTGTCAAGAAGAGTAAAGTCGAAGCTGTATTCGCCGCCGTTTTTACTCACGCCGACGAGCTGATGCGTGAGTCTTTCGCCGCCGACAGCCGTGTCGAGCGCAAGCGTGAAAACGGGGGTGAGAATCATATTCTGTCCGTTCTTGACAGCCGTCCGCATATAGCTTTCGATAATCTCAAAGTGACGCTCCGACCACACCTCGACGTCATAGTAGCTCGCGAGCGAGTCGCAATGGAACCATTGCGTATTAATGAGCGTTTGTGGGGGAAGAGTGGCGTCGATAACCTCGACGGTCAGCGTGTTTTCTATAATTCCAAGACCGAATTTTTCACAGTCGAGCTTGACGGTAAGCTCGTGCTCGCCGGGCGCAAAGCTTTCCGGAATCGTCAAATCAATCCAAATGCTGCCAAGCGTCTTCACAACGGTAGCTGAGCCGCCGCGGTGAAGCGGACGGAGCAGGTCGGGGTAGATGCCGGGCGTCGTTCGCAGATAGTTTTCGTCGTACGCATCGTAATTTATCGGACGAACGACGGGAAGGTGGCAAACCTCTCTTGCCACAGCAAGCGAGCCGAGCGCACCCGAAAAGTATAGTGGCGGCAGACAGAACTGTATATATTTATCGCCGCGCTGGCGGTGCAAAAGCTGGAACGAAATACGCTCGCCGCGAAGCGCCGATATGCGTCGAAGCGCCTTGAAGTTGTCAATATCGTCGTCAACGAACGCCTTTTCAAGCGAGCTTACAAGCTTTGTTTCAATCATATTTTTGTCCTTTCTGGAAAGTAAAGTTTGCAAAATGAAGCAAAATTAAATTAAGCTTCCGACTCCAAAATTTCCAGAAGCTTTTCGAAATTTTCGGGCAGGTCGCACTCAAAGGTCATTCGCTCGCGCGTTCTCGGGTGGGTAAGGGTGAGTCTTTTTGCGTGCAGAGCCTGTCCGTCGAGCAGGGCGCGGTGCTCCTTTTCAAAGTGGGTTTTCGCGCCGCCGTAAAGCTCGTCGCCGATAAGCGAGTGACCGAGGCTTGCCATATGCACGCGAATCTGATGCGTTCTTCCGGTTTCAAGGCGCAAGGCGAGATATGAAAATCCACCGTAGCGTCTGAGCACCGTGTAGTGTGTGGTGGCATCTCTCGCGCCCGGCGCGCCCTCGGGGAGCACAGCCATTTTCTTTCTGTCAATCGGGTGTCTGCCGATATGCCGACAAACAGTACCCGTGTCCTCGGAGAAGCCGCCCTTGACTATCGCGCGGTACTCGCGCTCAATGCCGTGCACCTTTAGCTCGTCGGAGAGCGCCGCGTGGGCGAAATCGTTTTTCGCTACCACCAAAAGACCGCTCGTATCCTTATCTATTCTATGTACTATTCCGGGGCGCATCACGCCGCCCACACCCGAAAGCGAGTCGCGGCAATGATAGAGCAGGGCGTTGACGAGAGTTCCCGAATAGTTGCCGGGGGCGGGGTGGACGACCATACCCGACGGCTTGTTAATGACGATAACGTCCGCGTCCTCGTAAACCACCGAGAGCGGAACGTCCTCGGGGAGTATCTCGCATTCCTTTGGTGGCGTTTCCGAAATTTCTATCTCGTCACCCGACGATACGGCGAATTTTTTCTCGGTAACCACCGCGCCGTTTACAAAAACACAGCCGTCCTCTATTATTCGAACGGCGGCGCTTCTTGAAAAATCTGTAACTGATGAAATGTAGGAATCGAGGCGTAAAGAGCCCGAAATGTCAACTGTAAGCGTCATTTTTCGGCTTTTGCCTCCTTGATTATATCAAGCACGAGCGCCAAAACCAATAGACCCGCGCCAACGCAAACGAAGCTGTCAGCACCGTTGAATATTGCGAAATTTATAAGTCTGAAGTCTATAAAATCAACCACTCTGCCAAAGCCGAATTCAACACTCGCGAAGCCGAAGCCGAGTCTGTCTATCATATTTCCGACGCCGCCACCGATAATGAGCGACACGGATACGGTGTAGAGCATATTCTCGCATTTGCCGAGAAGAAGATAGATTAAAAGTCCGATTATCATCACCGTTGACACCGTGAGGAAAACCCATCTGTGCTCGGCGAGCATACCGAACGCCGCGCCCTCGTTTTCGTGATAGGTCAGGTGCAAAACGCCCTCTATCAGCGGAAAGGACTTGTCCGGCTTTATCGGCAAAAGATACTTGACCGCGAGAAATTTCGTAAGCTGGTCAAGTATTATCGAAATGACTATTATAAGCGAGCTTATGATAAGCTCGCGCCTTTTGATTTTCATATTTTACCCCCCTTTAGAGCACCGGCAAAAACATTTCTATTATAAAGAGAAGAAAATAAGCCGTCGGAATCGACAAATCGATAGGAACACCGTCACCGACTCCAAACGCCGACATAATGGCGCGCACCGGCGCTACGACCGGCTCGCTGACAAGACAGGTGAAAAGGTAAAATTTGCTATTTTCCGGCTCAACGAAAAGCGGCATAATCATACGCAAGGCGAGAGCGTATGACGTAACCGTAAGCATAAGCGAAACGACTCTCGCTATTATATCTAAAATTAACAATTTTTGGCTCCTTGTTGCGTTGCGGTAATGAAACGATGCCTCGCTTCGCTTTATGAATTGATGCTGACGCATCATGAATTGGCTTCGCCGTGATTTCTCGCGCTTCGCGCTCCGTGAATTGAATTGCACCCCCAATGCGCCGCAGCGCAATTCATGCCGCAGGCAATTACTCCATTTCGGCGCAAAGCCTATCGTCTTTGGTGCTACGCACTTGTTCGCCACAAGAGCGAACCGCCGAGGACAATCTGCGCTCACTCGCTGACAAGCGAGCTTGCCGACTCGTTTCGCTTGATTATCACGTAAGCTGCAAGGTTGCAATTCATTGCGAAGCTCCGCTTCGCCGCGCATCAATCCGTTATATCGATATTATGCGGAGTTATTATATAAGTGCCGGGGGACACGTTTTTGATATCGCCGCCGAGCGAGTAGGTGACGCCGCCGAGGAAATCGAGCATTCTCACGCCCGCCGCTCTATCCATAAGCTCCATATTGAGCACCACCGTACAGCCGTCGAGAAGGTAGTCGGCGATAGTGCTGACGTCCGAAAAGCTCTCGGGGCGCGTGACCTTAAGCTCGATATTTGCGGGGCCCGCCGCCGCTGCCTGCGGCTTCTGCTCAGTGGTGGGCTCGGACTTCGTTTCTACGTCCTCTGCGACAGCATCGGTAAAGGATTTAAACTTGATTTCCTCCTCGGAGGATTTTTTGTTCAGCTTTTCTGCAAGTCTTTCAAACATTTTACATACTCCTTATTTTATGAATAGCCGCCGCCCGATTCTCACGAGTGTCGAGCCTTCCTCGATGGCAATGCGATAGCTGTCGCTCATACCCATCGAAAGAATACCGCCCCCCGCAAAGCCGTAGCGTGAGCTTAAATTATCGTAAATCGATTTTGTAAGTCGGAAATACGGTCTTATATCCTCGATATTCTCGCACACCGGTCCTATGGTCATAATTCCCGACACCGAGAGCGAGGAAAGCTCGCGAAGCTCAAGGTAAAACCGCTCGGCGTCCTCGGGCGAAATACCGCCCTTTGCCTCTTCCTTCGCCGAGTTTATCTCGATAAGCACCGGCAGGGTAATACCGCGCTCCACCGCTTGCGCGTTAAGCGCCACGGCGAGCTTATAGCTGTCGAGCGAGTGTACGAGGTCAGCCGTTTCGACGACTATTTTCGCTTTGTTTCGCTGTATCGAGCCGATAGCGTGCATTTTTGGGGAAAGTCCCGCACCGCCGAGAAGATTTGCGCGCGCTCTGAGCATTTGCGGTCGGTTCTCGCCGAGCTCGCGACAGCCGCCAAGACAGAGTGCCAAAGCCTCGTCGTCCGAGGCACTTTTCGTCACCGCAACGAGCGTCGCCGCCCCGTCCGAATATTTCGAGCACAAATCGGAAATCTCACCCGAAAGCTCGTCAAAGTTTCTTTTAACGTAACCGAAATCCAAGATAAATTCCTCCGTCGCGCGTGAACCGTTCTCTTGGCGCGCGAAAGCTGTAATTTTTACCTCCCGACCGTCAAAAAACGGCAATAAAGCACCGGCTTTCAAAATTCCGACTGCCGTGGGGCGTGACCGAAAAACGCTTTTTCGGACTTTTCATTACACTACGTTCATTATACCACATATCAGGGCGCGATTTCAAGTATTTTATAAAAATATTTTGGCTTGACAAAGATGCTGTAATTATATATAATAAAAAGAGATAAATTTTCGGGAGGTGATTTCGTGCAATCGCGTGGCAGAGTCGTTTTGGCGACCGTTCTTATCATACTTGCGGTGCTGTTTTCGGTGCTCGTCGGTATCGTGTACGAGGACGTTTCGGCAGAGTGGCGGCAAAAGAAAAATTACGAGCTTATGCAAAACGAGCTGATAAGCTCGGGACTCGTCTACGAGCAGATTGACGTCGAGCGCGAAATCAAGCTTCTTACGGATAAGGAATCAAAGCGCACACCCACCGTCAGCCTGATTTTCAGAACGCCGCATAAAACCGTGTATAGCTCGCTTCGTGAGGTGCTCGGCTCGTTCGGAATGTGCGGTACGCTTTGTATATCGCCGAGCTCCTTGCCGGGTGATGCGGGAAATATGACCGTCAGCGAGTATTCGACGCTGCTTGAGGGGGGGTACGCCTCGGCAATCCTTTACGACGGAAGCCTGCCGCTATCCGAGTATCTTTCGCTGATGAAAGAGAAGACTCTGGAGCTTGAAATTGACTTTCCCTCGGTGCTTTACGTCTTCGGTGTCAGCGAGGAGAAAAAGACCTATTGGATGTTCGAATATGACAGCGAAGGTAAACCTATATTTACAAATGAGATAAACGAGGCGCTTGAGAGCTACGGAATAGAGCAGGTCGTGCAGGAAACCTATCAGACGCGGCGCGTGTCGTACGTCAACTTTTACGAGCCGCTCGTTTACTGTGAAGTCGGATCGTAGCCATGTC
>JAZNFU010000311.1:0-2000 GCA_045576135.1 Eubacteriales bacterium | reverse complement strand
AGATTGACGGTTATAAATGTTCCTGCTTATTCGACAATTATCTGTCGTTATATATCACACAAGGCTTACCGAAGAACAATCAATCAAAGAATTTAGCTGCATTATTTTTGGCTCGCTTGTATGAATACGATACCGAATACGTAAAGCTTGACGAAAACTGCGACTACTACGAGTTGGAGGAGCTGTGCGGTGATGAATTGACACGTTTGCTTTCCGCTGATACGGTATTAAGCTTGAACACGCGGGGGTGTCTTATTGACCCGAAGAACTTCGTCGTCTGCGGCGACGATAGCGATCAAGTCGACGAAAATGGGATCCAAACCTTTACAACCAAAGACGGAAACACCTATCGCGGTTACGTGGACAACGATGGCCTTTGCCACGGTTGGGGCAAAATGTGTTATGCCGACGGCAATACGTACTTCGGCTTTTTTGAGCATGGCTATCGCCAAGGCTTTGGTATTAATTATATTCCATACGACGGCATTATATTTGGTAATCATGAAAACGGTTACGCGAGCGGACTGTGCTTTGAGCGTTCCCTTCTTGTGGACGACTACGAGAAGTTCTACCCCATGATAAACACCTATTTTGAAAATGGCGATGGAGTGCCCTCTCCCGATTTTGGTTATCCGAGCGAGGGGTATAGGGGTGCGTACTCCGAGGATACGCAGTATTTCGGCTACCTGGACGAGGATGAGTATGCCCACGGCTTTTGCATCCTGTGGACCTCTTCCGGAGATCCCCTGTATCATGGAGAGGGCATATATGAGCACGGTAATTTAAAATTTGGACTGCGCACTTGGTTGTATACCGATGAAAGCACCACGTGGGCATACGGGCCCTTTATTAGCAACAGCGACGGAACGGGCTATTTACTGAACACCACGCCTGAGCATCCCATAGGACAAAAGGGCTCTTTCAAGGTGGATAGTTTTGAAGAGATTGTTACTCTTGAATTCTATGACGTGGGCGAGTTTAAAAACAATTATCTTAACGGAAGGGGTACCCGCGTATTTCCGGGTGGCTTAACCATCAGCGGTTATTTCATCAATGGCGGAGTGGCGCGTATCGAGCGCGTCGTTTTGCCCAACGGCGAGGAAGCGGATCCCGCTGATTACACCCATTATTTAAGCGAAAAACAGTCCAGCGAAATAACCTGGGATGAGCTTTCGGATATGTCCACCGAAGAAAAGGACGCATTTTTTGCCGAATGCCCCATCCTGATCGTTCCTAAGGGAGTGAAGAAGATCCCCGAGTATATGTTCTACAAGTGCGAGAACCTGCAAGGAGTCTACTTCAACGAGGATCTGGAGGAGATCGGCAAGAACGCTTTTGCGTGGTGTAAAAACTTAGGCCCCGTTTTGGAAATTCCTCAAAGTGTGTACCGCATCGCCGAATCGGCATTTTCGGTATGCAACAGTATCAGAACCATCTATTTACCCAACAACATCACGGTCGCCAAGTGGGGCTTTATGTGCGGTGTCACAAACGTTATCTTTGAAACCGATCCGCCGCGTGGCGTTATCTTGGATAATGGTGCATTCTCAGATAGAGATATGGTTATGTCCAAGGATATGATTAAGAAAATCAAGGCCATAAACCGCAGAGCGTTTAAGTAACCAAAGAAATAACCTATTTGTTGAAAAGGAGGCGTTGGAAATGAAGTTGAAATGTCCTTATTGCGGTTCGCACCGCACTGGGACGATTGGCGGCGATAATGGCAATCCTTTTGACCGACGCCCTGAAAAAACCGTCTGTCTTGATTGCGGCAGAACTATAAATAGCAATATAGGTATTGAAGATTTATTGAAAAAGGTCGATGAATCGAATAAGAAGAAAGATGGTGATTGATACGGTATGACCTACATAAAAAAAGGATTTTTCCTCATAGTCGGCACAGCGCTGATGGTAATACTCTTGCTTGCGGCGGGCGGTGTACACTTGCTGCCGGAGTACGTATTTAAGTCACTGATGGAGAACGAGTTGTGGAGCGCTGT
>JAZNFU010000310.1:0-3975 GCA_045576135.1 Eubacteriales bacterium | reverse complement strand
GCTTTTCTTTAGCGGTAAGCCGAATGTGCGTTTGCCATTCGATTTGCCGTGAGGAGCTTTCATTTATGAAAAAGACTTTAAAAAGAATTGATATTACGAACGGGCGCATAGCTCCGTCAATGCTGTCTTACGTATTTCCGATAGTACTTACGAATTTGCTTCAATATTTTTATAACCTGGCTGACGTCGCCGTCGTCGGAAAGTTCGCAAGCGTTCAGGCGGTTGCGGCTGTCGGTGCGCCGAGCGCGATAATAAATCTTATCATAAACGTCCTTCTGGGTTTGGCTACCGGCTCGAATATACTTATGTCAAGATACGTTGGAGCAAATGATGGGGAAAGTGTAAAAAAGGTAGTCAATACCGCCTTCGTAGTCAGCTTGGGTGTCGGATTTATTGCCCTGTGTATCGGCGAATTTGCCACCGAACTTATGCTCACGCTCGTTGATTGCCCCGAAAACGTCGCTGAAAGCTCTGCTCTTTACGTGAGAATTTATTTCACGGGACTGCCGGCGCTGGCGTTTTATAATTATATGTCCTGCGTTTTGCGTGCTCACGGCGATTCGAAAAGACCGCTTATCTATCTCGGTGTGTCCGGACTTGTAAACGTCTTGTTAAACGTCGTGCTCGTCGCTTTCTTCTCTATGGACGTCGCGGGCGTTGCGATAGCAACGGTGGTGTCGCAATACCTTTCAGCAGGTATGCTTTTCTGCCGTCTTGCAAGGCTTGACGGTGCGGCGAGGCTCGTTCTTTCGAAGCTGCGCGTGAGCTTCGCTATGTTTCTCAAAATGCTTCGCTACGGTGTGCCTACGATGATAGCAAACCTCGCATTCTCGGTTTCGAACGTGCAGGTACAGACCGTCGTTAACTCGTACGGTGATATGGCGATATCCGGCGCTACCGCATCGAGCAATCTTCAATCTGTTTTGGGAACGGCTTTTACGAGTGCGTTTGCAACTATGGCGTCTACTTTTATCGGTGCAAATATAGGTGCGGGCGACAGACGCAGAACCTTGCGGGTTATTCTGTATTGCTACGTTATGTCGATTGTGGTAGTAGCTATATCAAGTGCTTTGGGACTTGTGTTTATAGAGCAACTTTTGAATCTGATAATACCGGGTGCGCCCGAAGCCGTAGCCTACGGCAAAATAGTGAGTACTTATTGCTTGGGCTTTTTCTTCACGCTTTCTATCATAAGCGTAAGCAATCAGGTGGTACAGGCGTACGGATATTCGACTTATCAAATGGTGGTAAACGTTTTGGCGATGTGCGTCTTCAGAATTTTTTGGATTCGCGTGATTTATCCTTATTCGCCGAGCTTCGAGCTGCTTCACGCCGTATATCCGACCTCTTGGGCGTTGACTATAATCGGTCTTATGCCGTGCGTGATTAGCTGTATCGTAAGGTACGCAAGGGGTAAGGATTTTGAACTTTGACGTCAAACCGTTTTCTTGATTTTAAGGCTTGAATTTGATAAAATGCAAACTATGTATTGCATTTTTTGGGTTAGCGGAGGCAAAAAATGATAAACACTAAGAAAAACGTTTTCGGCTCGGAGGTTGATATCGTCGGCGGTAAGCTGCCCTCGTCTATTATCATATACCTCATTCCCCTGATTCTTACCAATCTTTTACAAGCGCTTTATAACGCGGTGGATATTATCATAATAGGTAATTTCACAAGCACGCAGGCGATAGCCGCGGTAGGCGCAACAAGCTCGCTCACGAACATATTTCTTTCCCTGCAAAACGGAATTGCCGCCGGCGCAAACGTGCTTTTTGCACGCTACATAGGCGCGAACGAAGAACGCTCTGTAAAGCTGCTCGTTTCGACCTCGCTTATTTCGAGCATATTAATCGGCGTGTTCTTTGCCACAAGCGGAATTCTTGCGACACAGTCCTTGCTTGAGCTGACTAACTGTCCCGAAAACGTTATCGCCGACTCCGCGCTTTATATGCGGATATTCTTCTTCGGTGTTCCCGCAACAGCCTTTTACAGCTTTATGTCCTGTATTCTGCGGTGCAGGGGAGATTCGCGGCGTCCGCTGTTATATCTGCTCGTATCCGGCGTTATGAACGTCGTTTTGAATATAGTTTTCGTAGTGGCGTTTTCGATGGACGTCGTGGGCGTTGCCGTTGCTACGGTAATATCGGAGTACGTTGCATCTGCTATGCTTCTGGTCAGGCTGATTCGTATGCAGGGTGTAGGAAGGCTTGACTTTGCACAGCTCGGCTTCAGCTACGCTATGCTCGGCAAAATTTTCAGATACGGAATACCGTGTGCCGTGGCGAATCTTGCATACGCCGTTTCCAATACGCAAATAACGAGTGTCGTAAATTCGTTTGGCGACGTTGCCGTTGCGGGCAAAACCGCGGCGAATAATTTACAAAACTGTTCGTAGGAGTTTTCTCGTCTGCCGTTCAATCTATGACGCTTGCCTTCGCTTCGGTTGTGAACAGATATCAAATGATTTCGTCTATAATAGCTCTGTGCGTATTCAGAGCCGTATGGATAAGCTTCGTGTTCCCACTTTTCAAAACGCCCGAGGCGGTTTATATAGCATATCCACTTTCCTGGATTTTGGTCGTAGTGATAGACGGTGTGAAGATTATACCTACACTCATACGGTACAAAAACGGAAAAAAATTACGATGTTTGATTTTGGAAAATCAACCGATTGCGGTATTTAATTATTAATGGAGATAAAAATGGAAGCTAAAGAAAGTAAGAAGGTTCGCAGGGGTGCCCTCGGGCGTGACATAGATATGACGGGCGGACCGCTTCCGTCCTCGCTCGTGCTCTACGCCGCACCTCTCGTGTTTACGAGTATGCTTCAGGTGCTGTATACCGCTGCGGATATAGCCGTCGTCGGAAACTTTGCAAGCTCCGTTGCGGTGGCGTCTATCGGCGCGTGCTCATCAATAATAAATCTTTTGGTCAACGTATTCGTAAATATCGCGACGGGCGTAAATATACTTCTGTCGCGCTACAGAGGCGCGAAGGATTTCGGTAACGTAAAGAAAACCATCTCGACAAGTTACGTGTTCAGCCTTATTCTCGGTATAGCTATAATGGTGCTCGGTATGACGCTTGCCGAGCCGATGCTGAAAATCACGAAATGTCCGGAAAACGTAATCGTCGGCGCCCGCACGTATATGCAGATATATATGATAGGCGTACCCGCTTCGATGTTTTATAACTTTATGTCCTGCGTGCTTCGCTCAATGGGCGACTCAAAAAGACCTTTCGTGTATCTTTCGCTTTCGGGCGTCGTTAATATAATCCTTAACCTCGTTTTCGTCGTCGGGTTCGGAATGGACGTTGACGGTGTCGCGATAGCAACCGTAGTTTCTCAGTATCTTTCAGCAATTTTTCTGTTTATAAGATTGGCGCGCTTCCGTGATGAAAACAGACTTTATCCGCTTTCTTTGAAAATGAGCACCGAATCGCTTTCCAAGATAATACGCTACGGCATTCCAACGGCGATAACGAGCGCTTCGTTTTCGCTTTCTAACGTCCTTATTACCTCGGAAATAAACGAATACGGCGATATTGCGATTTCGGGAAATACCGCGGCGTCATACATCGAAACGATA
The DNA here is from genome assembly GCA_045576135.1 of Eubacteriales bacterium. Classification (GTDB taxonomy): domain Bacteria; phylum Bacillota; class Clostridia; order Oscillospirales; family CAG-272; genus UBA1740. The sequence goes on along the minus strand of JAZNFU010000310.1, from coordinate 382 downwards.
CTGCTGTTTTCAATAACCGGTCCGCTTATGCAGACCGCCGCTACCTTCATAGGACAGAATATCGGAGCTAACAACCGCGAGCGAAGTATGAAAATAGCGCGTCAAATATACCTGTACGGCTCCGGATTCGTAGCGTTGGTATGTGCTCTTGGCTTGCTGTTTGATAGACAGCTGTTATCTATTTTCGTTCCCGGTGAGCCCGAGGCTATCGATTTCGGTGTAATAGGGCTTGATATAAGACTGTGGTTCTGTCTTGTGTTTACGGTGCTTCAGATATCAAACGGCGTTATGCAGGCGTTTGGATATACGACCTATCAGATGATAAACTCGCTCGTCGGTATCGTAGGTGTGAGATTCGTTTGGATGCTCTTTATCTATCCCT
>JAZNFU010000309.1:0-3655 GCA_045576135.1 Eubacteriales bacterium | reverse complement strand
TATTACCGTTTTTTCCGGTACCGCCAACGTCGGTAGCATTAGAACCGTCAGCACCCGCTTTTCCGTTGCCGCCGTCACCGCCGATAAGTGTGACGTTACCGCCCGATATATCTACGGTTTCCGCACAGACACCTAAACCTCCGGGCGCTCCGTCGATACCCAAGCTTCCCGCAACGCCGTTGCTGCCGTTGCCGCCTTTAATTGACATCGTGATATAGCCTGATACCGCAAGACTGCCGTTCGCCCTTATACCGTTTCCGCCGGGATTTCCGTCACCGCCCGTTACGTTAAGACTTCCCGCCTCGCCGCTTACCGAAATGATGCTTATATCGTTAGCACTCAATCCGTCACAGCCGTTATCGGCTTTCAGACTTACCGTTCCGCCGATGCTTATATTAGCATTGTCAGCGCTGACAACTATAGCACACCGTGAAGAATTAACCGTCAAGGATATAAGCTCGACGTTCGCCGAGGATAGAGTAATAGCGTCTTTGTCCGACGTGCAATTCAGGGTTGCGTACTCAATCGTCGAGCTGTGAGCCTGTGAGTTGATAAACAAGTTATTGAATATCTGATTATTTCCGTCAAAGGTGAAGCTTTGGATTGCCGGCACCGTCAGAACGCAATCCTCAATTGCATCTACTCCACTCGGTATCCAATCAACGAAAATTTCGCTCGCGCCCGATGATACGACCTTTTGTATCAAATCCAAATTTCCGCTTTTTACGATTACCGAAAGAGTACCGCAGTTATTATATACGGACGCTCCGAAAGAAAGAGTGCCTTCGCCGATAGTTGCGCTTGCTATCGATTCACAGCCGTCGAATGCAAAATCACCAATAGCCACAACCGTGTCGGGAACGTCAAATTCAAGCTCGGCGCATCCCTTGAACGCGTTAGCACCTATTTCGAGCAATTCGCCTTCAAAAATAACAGTTTTAAGCGAGGTACAGCCCTCGAAAGCACCGTCGGGAATATAGGTTATTCCTTTACCGAACGTGACCGAGGTTATCGAAGTGTTCCCTCTGAAAGCACCCTCATCAAAGGAAGTTACGAGTTTTCCCTTATTATAAACCGGGAAAAGAACGTCGGTATCCGAGCCGCTGTAGGATACTACCCGGCTTTCATTTAATATCAGACCATCGGTACGAGCCGTCAGTCTGTTTACGTATTCGTATGCCTCACTCGGCAACTCAAACGGAAGCTCTCCGTATACTTTATCGTCAAAAGCCGACGACGTCGAGGAATAGTCCCACATTTGACCAACGTCACGAACCGCACTAACGTTCGTAACGTAGTATTCTTCTTCCGTTACGTTATACATTATAACCGCAAATACGTCCACGGTTGCATAGTTGATATAGCGATACCACCCCTTAGGGTCATCGCTCGACCAGCTTCTCGTATCCTTGGTCGCCACAATAAGCTCTTGCGAAAGGGTTACCGTTTTGGAATTTTCGCTCGTGGTTACCGTTGAACCCGAGATATTTCCATAAAATTCCCCATAAACAGTCGTCGTAATAGGCCAAGAATCTCCGATTAAAACGCTCGCACCGAGCTTCGCTCCGTATTCCCAGCCCACCGTGCTTTCGGTTAGCTTACTCATTGCCTCGGAAATGCTTTCCGCTGTCACCAATGAGGTCGATAATTCCTTTGAAAAGCTTGTTTTTCCATCGTGGTAATAAGTATTACTGATAGGATCTAACGGAACGTTATCGATATATCCCAAGTAATATATAAACGCGATTTCGTCCCCCATCTCCTTTACGGTGCTTTTGGGGTACTTGGGATTTGCTATATTCGCTATCGGGTGAGCAAGCGTGTTTTCCTGACTCTGATTAGAATAGGTGACGGATTTGCTCCATTCGCTGTCCGTATAATTCGTTCCGTCGCCTATCGCCCTTATCATAAAGGTTTGCCCTGCATTGAGTACTTTGCTCGTAGTGGAATTTGAAACGTACGACGTGGCACCGTCAATATTTATCTCAAAAATCACAGCGTTAAAATCAGCACCCCAAGTAACAGTACCGTTATTTAAAACAACCGTAGGTGTCGTCAACTTTTGTGCACCGCTTTGAGATGGTAATTGAGGATCACCGCTTGAAAAATCACACGCCGCAAGCGTAAGCGTTAAGGCTAATACTACAAACAAAGAAGTCAATAATAATATCTTTTTCATAGCTTTTCCTCACACCGACCTTACGAGTCGGCGTTCATTATGTATTTTCCTATGGTTTCAATTATTTCATTACCTGTTTTTTCATCCATTTTGAGCGTATAGCCGCCGTTTGCCGTACCATTCACGCTCTTGCCGCCTTTGGCGCGGCCGGAACGCATAGAAAAAATAAGACCGAGAGCTATACATATAGTAGACACGATGCTTGTTGAACCAAAAAGCTCAATCAAAGTCATAGCAGACACAACCTTCGGTATCAAAAACGCCGCTACCACACCTATAATAAGCGGAAAGACATTGAAGGATGCTCCGCCGCCTCTGTTAGAGGAAGTGGGACTGAGCGATGGGCCGTATGCAAAGCCGTCCGTCGCAACCTCGCCTACCGTGCTGATTTCAAGAAGAAATACAGAGGTTATCTTTCTGTAATTTACGATGGCAATAATTGCAAATACAACTCCGGAAAGCAATAGCAAAAGCGATGTAGGGGACAAAGTGCCGCTATCTTCCCGCGTCACCATATAAAAGACTGCAAACACGGCAAACACCGCAAGCATAGCAAAGAAAATTACGAGTCCAAGATTTCTTGACATACCGTAGCACGCCCTTACGGAACGTACGTTTTTAAGGCTGATATCCGTCCTTTCCTTAATCGCGAGCTTCTTGCCCTTTATCTCGGATTTGTGCGTAAAAAGCTCCTTCGTAACCGAAATGGTATGCTCGATAGTGCCTTTTTTGTCCGCAACCTGCTTGTAGTGCCAGGTTTTCTCTTTATCGGCATCAAGCATAATTTCAGATTCCACAGCACTTTCCGATGTAGGTTTGGAATCCGTGTCTGTTCTGTACGCCGTCGTGGGCGAATTGAACTTAGAGTTTTCCATAAAAAATCTCCCTTAAAAATAGTATTTTCTCGTTTCAAAAAACAGAATAATATAAAATCCCGTTTTTGACCAAGATTAAGACAATAATATCACAAAATGAGATAAATGTCAATATCTCAAAACGAGATTTTATATAATGTTCTAAGGAAGAAACGGAGGCGGATATGCGACTTAAGGATTTGAGAGAGGATAACGATGTTACGCAAAAGGAGCTTGCGGAATATTTGCACGTCAAGCAAAACACCTACTCGCAGTACGAAAACGGACAGCGACAGCTGCCGCTTGATTTTTTGATTAGCCTTGCGAGGTATTACAAAACCTCGACCGATTATATTCTCGGACTCACGGACGTAAAAAAGCCTTACGGCTGACCGTGCCGCAAGGCAGCGTAAAACGATAAAGAGGATAACTCGTTTGAATTCGAGCTATCCTCTTTTGTCATAAAAAGCATAATTTTATTTTTTACGAAGCAACATCTTCCTCTACGCAAGTATAAAGGAAATAAACTCCGTTTATTCTCGATACCTGCTCAACGTCGATATCCCCAAATACAGAGCTAAAAGCGACGTAAGCTGTCGACCCTTGCGTCAAATCTGCTTCC
>JAZNFU010000308.1:0-9089 GCA_045576135.1 Eubacteriales bacterium | reverse complement strand
ATAATAATTATTATAAAGCTCGCCGCACCAAAAGTCAAGGCGAAAATTCAAAAAACGGCATAAAAATTCGCGGATATGGCATAAAAAGTCACGGATTTGGTAAAAATTCTCTTGCGATGCATAGCATTTTTTTATTTGAGTGTTGTAAACTATGCAAAAATATGCTAAAATAGGGGTGATGGTATGAATAGCGAGCTTTCCGCGTGGCTTGAGGATTTTTTGAATTCGGCACTTTCCGTGGTGGTGCGGGTCGTGATAGCTTTGGTGATTCTTTTTTTGAGCTTCAAGCTGATACGGCTTGCGGTGCGTAAAATCGAAAATATGCCGAGGGTGAAAAATTCGGATAAAACGGTGTCGAAAATTCTGATATACGCGCTCTCGCTCTCGTTGCGCGTCTTTACCGTGCTTGCGCTGATATCCTTCGTCGGCATCGATACGGGCGGCATTACGGCGATTATAGCCTCGCTCGGCGTCGGCGTTGGACTTGCGGTAAACGGTACGCTCTCAAACTTTGCGGGCGGATTTCTTATCATACTTACAAGGCCATTTCGCATAGACGATTTTATAGAGGCGGAGGGGTATTCGGGGACGGTTGAGGATATAAGAATAGTCTGCACCAAGCTTCGCACGCCGGATAACAAGGTGGTTTATATACCAAACGGCGCGCTTTCGGGCGGCAATATCGTGAATTATTCGGAGAAGGATTTGCGAAGGCTTGACCTCACCTTTCCGATTACCAACGGCACGGATACCGAGAGTGCCAAGAAAATTATAGAGAGCGTTATCGGTGAGTGCGGATATATTCTTGACGAGCCGAGCCACAGCGTCAGGGTAAAGAGCTTCGGTGCGGGCGGCGTTGAGCTGTTTTTGCGCGCGTGGCTTAAGGGTGAGGATTATTGGACTGCCTACTACGACGTGGTGGAGGGCGTAAGAGATGGATTTTACAAGAGCGGTATAACCGCGCCGAATCAACAGATAAGCGTAAGACTTTTGGGGTGTGAAAATGATAAAGACGCACGTAAAGGTAAAAATTAAATACACCGAGGCGGATATACGGCGCGCGATAACCGAAAGACTGCCGATAGCACTCGAAGAAATAAGGGAAACCGTAATTTTGAGGCGCAGCCTTAACCTCTCGGATACGAGCGCACCGCATTACGATATGTCGGTCGGCATCTCGCTTTCCGACGAGCGCGAGGGCGGACTTCTTAAAATGAAGAAGAAGGTCAGCGTAGCACCCGACCTCGCCTTATCTCTGCCCGCCTCGCGTCTTAACTCGCGCCCGCTCGTCGTCGGAGCGGGGCCTGCGGGACTCTTTGTGGCACTCACGCTTGCCGAAGCGGGAGCCGAGCCTATCCTTATCGAACGCGGTCGATCGGTAGAGAAAAGGGCGGAAGATGTAAACTTATTCTTTACAAAATCCGAGCTTTGTGAGGAAAGTAACGTACAATTCGGAGAGGGAGGTGCCGGCACTTTTTCGGACGGAAAGCTGAAATACGGCGCGATCAATAAATACAAATACAAGGTTTTATCCGAGTTCGTTTTGGCGGGTGCTCCTGCCGAAATTACATATTCGACCTCGGCGCATCTCGGTACGGACAAGCTTGCCGGGATAGTTCGCGGAATAAGAGAAAAGATAATCTCGCTTGGGGGCGAGGTGATATTTGAAGCGAAGCTTACCGACATTACCGTGAGGGACGGCAGACTCGTCGGCGCGGTATACGAGCGCCTCGGAGAAAGAATAACGGTTGATACCGATACGCTGATTCTTGCCATCGGACACAGCGCACGCGACACGGTACAGATGCTCCTTTCTCGCGGACTTTTTGCCGAGGCGCGTCCGTTTGGCATCGGCGTGCGGATAGAGCATAAAAGGGAATACGTAGACGAGCTGATTTATAAGGAAGCGGCGGGCGAGCTTGGCGTTGGTGCAAGCTATCACCTCGTAACCCATCTGCCGAGCGGGCGGAGCGTTTACAGCTTTTGTATGTGTCCGGGTGGCAGCGTCGTTGCGGCGGCGTCCGAGCGCGGCGGTATCGTCACCAACGGTATGAGCGAATATTCAAGAGCGGGGGATAACTCAAACGCGGCGCTTCTCGTTTCGCTATCACCGAGCGATTTTGGCAGCGAGTCGGTGCTTGCGGGCTTCGAGCTTCAGCGAAAAATAGAGCGCGCGGCTTATTCTGCGTTCGGCGGCTACGTAGCACCGGCACAGCGCCTTTCGGACTTTATGGAGGGCAAAAGGAGTCATAGCCTTATAACCCGACCCACTTATCCTATCGGCACCTCACCCGCTTCGCACGACGACTATATGCCGAGCGTGATTACCGATTCGCTTCGCGCGGGACTTTTGGATTTTGAAGCTTGGCTTCCGGGATACGCGCATCCCGACGCAACCCTGACGGGTGCTGAAACGCGCTCGACCTCTCCTATACGCTTCACGCGGAGTGAGAGTATGGAGGCTCTCGGCTATTCGGGAATTTACCCCGTGGGCGAGGGTGCGGGATATTCGGGCGGTATAGTTTCCTCGGCGGCGGACGGCGTCCTTTGCGCCGAGATGATACTTAAAAAATACGCCGAATAAGAGAGCCTTAAAAAGCGTCACCAAGCAAGAGAGTATTAAAAAACATCACCGAGAAAGAGTGCTTATGAAAGTGACGTTAAGCCGAAAAGCTTTTACAAAGCGTTTTTTAAATATGCGGCTTGGATTTTGAACTCCCTGACTTTGTTGTAACCGATAAAAAGAACACCTGCTTGCAGATATTTGCAAACAGGTGTTTACATTTTTGCCATTTTTTTGTTAGCCGCTGCTCGCGCGACTCTGAACGCCGAAGGGAGTTAAGATATCAGCTCGGACTCTTGGCGGTATGCTTTAAAACGCCCACTCGCCGCCATCGAAGATTTTCACCGATTTTCCGTCACGGCAAAGTGCGGTTATCGACATATCGTGAGTGCCTATCATAAAGTCCTCGTGAACGACCGACTTGTTGATGCCCGCGTTATGAGCGTCCTCCTCGGTCATATTCTCGTAGTTTTTGTGAAGATTGGTGAAGCCGCGACCTATCGCGAGGTGGCAAGCTGCGTTCTCGTCAAAGAGCGTGTTGTAGAATAAAATTCCGCTTTCTCTGATAGGTGAGGAGTAGGGAACGAGCGCGCACTCACCGAGGTATGCCGCACCGTCGTCCATAGCGAGAATTTCGCCGAGAAGCTCACGGCCCACCTCGGCGCCGAAGTCGACTACCTTACCGCCCTCAAAGCGCATCCAGAATTTATCGATAAGCTGACCGCCGTATGAAAGCGGACGCGAGGAATAAACTATACCCTCTGCCTCGCCGCGCATCGGAGAGGTGAATACCTCCTCTGAGGGAATGTTGGGGTTGAAGTATATACCGCTTCCGACGGCGTTTTCGCCGCCCCCCGCAAATATAACGTCCTCGATAAGACCGACGCGCAAGTCCGTGCCGCACGACGCCTCGAAATGAAGCTCGGCAATACCGAGAGAGTTGAGATATTCGCACCTTTTTGCAAGATTTTCATTGTGGCGCTCCCAGGCGAGAATCGGGTTGTCGTCTACTCTTGAGGTGTCGAGAATAACCTCCCAAAGCCGCTCAACCGCCTTTGCGGGACGCTCGTTCGGGAATACTCGCTTAGCCCAAGCCTTGCCGGGCACGGCGGCGATGCACCACTGATATTTATTCTCCATCTTGTCGCGGATAGGCTTGATAAGCTTAGAACGGCTCGCCATCATATTCGCGTACTTTTTCTGATTTATACCCGCTAGTCCCTCGGGGTCCTCGGACATAAGATAAATTTTGCAGGGAAGTATTTTTGCCTGATGCTCCCATCTCTCAAGCTGCCACGGGTCGAGCGTTTCGAGAACCTTGTCCTTACAGTAGCGAACGTGCGATTTCACAAGCGGCTGATAGGAAAAATCAACCGTTACCTTTTTTGCTCCGAGCTTATAGCACTCGTCCGCAACCATCTTGACGAACTCCGGCTGGTCAAGCTCAGCGCTTATATATACCTCTTGTCCCTTTTGTACGTTAACGCCGCACTTTGCGATAAGGTGTGCGTATTTTCTCAATCTCGTTTTGTTCATTTTTATCTCCGTTATTGTTTTTTGTAAATTACAGTAGTCAAAATTAAATGTTTTTGAGCGTTTCGAGTAAGAAAGTCCACACTCTCGCCGCCGAGGTTAAGGACAGTCTTTCCTCCGTCGTGTGTATGTCACGGTTGTCGGGACCTATCGAAATACAATCGAGTCCCCGAAGCTTCCCCGCGAAGATTCCGCACTCAAGTCCTGCGTGAATGGTCATTATCTTTGGCGTTTTTCCGTACATACGCTCGTGCAGACGGAGCATAACGCTCCTTATATGAGAGTCGCGTTCGAATTCCCAAGCGGGATATTCACCGTGCTCGTGACATTTTGCACCGAACTTTGCGGCTATGTTTTTAATCTTTTTGACGAGTGCACCTCTCTTTTCGTTCTTTGACGAGCGCACCGAAACCGTCAGCGATATTCCCGATTCGTCGGTTGATATAATACCGTGATTAAGCGAGGTTTCAACGAGTCCCTCAATCTCGCAGCTCATACCGATAACTCCGCACGGCTCCTCTCCGATAAGTCTTACGATTTTAGTCGAGGATTCCTCGGTAAACGGAAGCGTCGCCGAGGGGACGGTCGTTATTTCAAAATGGATATTCGGCTCGATTTTCTTGTGCGGGTCGATGGCGTTTGCGGCAATCTTCAAAAGCTCACCCGTGCGCTTTATGCTCGAGGTGAATATACAGTACGCCGAGCGCGGAATGGCGTTGTCGGCGTTTCCGCCGACGATTTTGCATATACGCAATTCGGGTATCTTTTCAAGCGCGTCGGCGAGAATTTTTATAGCGTTTTCGCGTCCCTTGTCAATCTCCACTCCGCTGTGTCCGCCGCGAAGTCCGCCGATATCGAGTCTGTAATAGCTGCCGCCCTCTATGTCGCGCACGAGCGGAAGCTCGACGTCAACTCTCACGCCGCCCGCACAGCCGACGGTGAAAACGCCCTCGCAGTCCGAGTCGACGTTTATCATAATACGGCCGTCTATGACGTCGGGGCAAAGCGCACCCGCACCGAGAAGTCCGATTTCCTCGTTTGAGGTAAACACCGCCTCGATTTTGGGGTGCTCGGCATTTTTATCGTCGAGAAGCGCTAACATATAGGCTACCGCGATTCCGTCGTCAGCACCGAGCGTCGTGCCGCGCGCGCCAAGCTCGTCACCCTCGCGGAAAAGACGCACGCCCTCACGGTCGAGGTCGACTTCGCACCCCTGCGCGCATTGCTTAACCATATCGGTGTGTCCTTGCAAAACGACTGTCGGGCGGTACTCGTATCCCGCACTCGCCGACTTTTTAATCACTACGTTGTCGGCTTCGTCGCGGTAATACCAAAGACAGTGCTTTTGTGCAAAGTCGACCAGGTAATCCGCAATGGGCGCGGTGTTTCCGGAGCACCTCGGTATAGCGGATATTCGTTCAAAAAAGCGCAGCGGTGCGCCCGCACGCTTGAAATCCGAAAAATCAATCATTTATATCTGTCCTTTTGAAATTATCGTATGAATATATTGTACAGCAAAACGCAAAATATTTCAACCCCGTGTGTTGACTTTTTTTCACCTTTATTGTAAAATATAGAAAAAATACCCATAAGGAGCTTTTAAAAATGTCTGTAAAAGAGCTTTTTGATTTTATAAAATCCTCCCCGACGGCGTATCATACGGTGGATAGCGTCAAGCGCGAGCTTATCGGTGCGGGCTTTACGGAGCTTTACGAGTCTGACGAGTGGTCGCTTTGCGAGGGTGGCAGGTATTTCGTCACAAGAAACGGCACGTCCCTGATAGCCTTTATTAATACACCCGACCCCGACGGCTACACTATTTGTGCCTCGCACGGCGATTCGCCCGCATTCCGCGTAAAGCCGCAGAAGACGAGTGACGGCGCGTACGTCAGCGTCCCGGTTGAAAGATACGGCGGCTCTATTTTGTATAGCTGGCTTGACCGTCCGCTCTCGGTAGCGGGTAGGGTGATAATCAGATGCGAGGGCGGTCTTGAGGCGAGGTTGGTAAATCTTGATTCGGACTCGCTTTGTATTCCGAGCGTGGCTATCCATATGAACCGCACCGTGAACGACGGATATAAATTCAATCCCGCAAAGGATATGATACCGCTTCTTTGCACGCGCGGGGGAGGTGCGCTTATGGCTCGCATTTCCGAGCTTGCGGGCTGCACCGAGTCGGATATAGTGTCGCACGATTTGTTCCTCTACTGTCGCGACGAGGGAAGGACCTTCGGACTTGGCGGCGAGTTTATACTTTCTCCAAGGCTCGACGACCTCGCTTGCGTTTGGGCAACGCTTCGCGGCTTCCTTGAGTCGACGCCGAGTAAGAGTATTCCCGTTTTTGCCGTTTTTGATAACGAGGAAACCGGAAACGAAACCAAGCAGGGTGCAAAGTCCACCTTCCTTCAGTACGTTTTGTTGCGCGTGAGCGGCTCGGAGGGTGAAAATTACAGACGCCTCGCCTCGTCCTTTATGGTGAGCGCGGACAACGCGCACGCGAGGCACCCGAACTTCCCCGAGCTTTCCGACCCGCAAAATTCACCCGTTATGGGCGAGGGTATTGCCGTCAAGTATAACGCGAATCAGCGCTACGCAACCGACGGCGTGTCGGACGCGATATTCAGAGAAATATGCAAGCGTGCCTCGGTGAAGCTTCAAAGCTATACCAATCGCGCGGATATGCCGGGCGGCTCTACTCTCGGCTCGGCGGCAAGCACTCTCGTTTCCGTTCCGACAGTCGATATAGGAATTCCTCAGCTTGCGATGCACTCGGCGAACGAAACTGCGGCGGCGAGTGACGTTTTTGAGCTCGTTCGCGCGGCGAGGGCGGTATATTCCTCGAATATTGAGCTGTGCGGCGATAAAATGAGCATTTCATAAAAGGTCGCCATCCTTGGCGAGTATTAATTTTCAATAGAGTATTGGCGGGTAAACTTTAACGGCTTCGGGAAATATATACGTGTCGGAAAGTGCCCGCCAAAATGTTTTTTAGACGCGAAAATACATAATTTGACAACAATTGATTGCAAAATACGGAGGTAAGGCGTGAAAAGGTTCTTAAAAAAGTATATTCCCGTGACGTTCGTGATATCGCTTTTTATTCTCGGCGCAGCCTGCGCTTTGCTTGAATTTGCCGAAAAAGACGCGGATTTTGCCGACGTGCTGTCGGGCGGCGCAGGAGCTGTAATTCGCGGATTTTTGGCGAGCGCGACGAGCCTGATTTCAGTATCGGTTGCGGAAATCTTCGTCGTTTTTCTGGTTATCCTTGCGCTTGCGCTTATCCCGATATCAATTTTCTGCTTTCGCCGCGCACGCACTCGCGTGCGCCTGCTTTTCCATCTTTTGTCCTTCGTTTTCGTTATGTATTCGGGCTACGCGGTAAGCTTCGGTGCTTCATATCACACCTCGCCTATTGAAACGAAGATGGACTTTGAAATTTGCGAGATAAACGAAGAGCGCCTTTACGAGCTGTCGCTTTATCTCGTCGGCAGGATTAACGAGCTTTCCGAAAATACGGATACGCCGAGCGAGATGGGATACGGCATCGACGAGCTTTCGGAAAAGTGTGCCGCGGCGTACGAGGCTTTTATCGGTGACTACCCGATTTTTGAAAATCAGTCTTCGCGCATAAAGCCGGTTATGCTGTCGCGGCTTATGGCGTACGGCGGAATTCTCGGTATGTATACCTACTTTACCGGAGAGGCGAATATTTGTACCGTTTGCCCGGATTACTGTATACCCGCCTCAGCCCTTCACGAGCTTGCACACGCAAGGGGCGTCGCAAGAGAGGACGAGGCAAACTTTATCTCCTTTGCGGTTGCCGAATATTCCGATGACGAATACGTCAGATACAGCGGCTATCTTAATCTTTTCGAGTACACCGTGTCAGCGCTTCGCAAAACCGATAAGGCTGCGGCGGCAGAGCTTTATGCTATGCTTTCCGAGGGCGTTATCTCGGATATGCGCGCGTATTCGGATTTTTATAACGCACATAAGGTCACCCTAATCAGAGATATATCGAATTTCTTTAACGATACCTATTTAAAGCTTAACGGGACCGAGGGCGTCGTCAGCTACGGCAGGGTAGTGCGCCTTTCGGTTTCATACTACAAGCACTTGGGAATTATAGAGTAACTCAATAGCGCGCCACCGAATAAGATGTAACGAGGCGGTCTTACCGCGAGCGTCATCGGAGGTGTGCAGTATGGGCAAAATAAAGGTTTTGGGCGGTGTTCCGCTTTATGGAGAGGTGCGTGTCGGCGGCTCTAAAAACGCCGTTCTGCCCATAATTTTCGCCACCGTTGTAACGCACGGAGTGAGCGTTATCGATAACGTGCCGAATATATCCGACGTGGACGATTGCATCAGCATAATCAAGACGCTCGGCGCGCGTGTAAGACGGGGTGCAAATTCGCTTGAAATAGATACGACCAAGCTTTTTTACAAGACTCCGCCCGCAGCCGAGGTTTCACGCATACGCGCGTCGACCTACCTTATCGGAGCTTGTCTTGCAAGATTCGGTGTCGCCGAGCTTATGTCCTTCGGCGGCTGTAATTTTGCCGCGCGACCGATAGACTTACACCTACAGCTTGCCTCGCTTTTCGGCGCAACGAGGGTTAAGGATAAGCTTACGTCCGGCGGACTTCGCCCGGCATACGCCGTGCTCTCAAAGGTTTCGGTCGGTGCGACGGTAAACGCGCTCCTGCTTGCCGCAACGGTCAGCGGCGTCAGCAAAATAACGCCCTACGCCAAGGAGCCGCACGTTTTCTCGCTTATAGAGTATCTTCGCTCGGCGGGTGCTGTGATAGAGCTTGATAAAAATACGATAACCGTTCACGGAGCGCGCCTTCACGGCGGTTACGCTTACGTCGTCGGGGATATGATAGAGGCGGGCACCTATCTCGGTGCTGGAATTGCGAGCGGCGGTGCGGTTAGCGTTTGCGGTCTGCCGCCGTCACAGCTCGATTCCTTCTCGTCCTTGCTTTCGGGGGCG
>JAZNFU010000307.1:0-6235 GCA_045576135.1 Eubacteriales bacterium | reverse complement strand
TCGTAAGGCTTTGACAGCCGGAAAACGCACGGTTATTGATAAAGGTAAGTCCATTGCCTATTGTAACCTTGGTAAGCGAGGTGCAGCGGGCAAAGGCTTCCTCGGGAATTTTCGTTATACTGTCCGGAATTACTACCGAGGTAATAGAAGCATTGTAGGTAAATACGTATTCAGCAATTTCGGTAACCGGTGCACCCTGATATTCACTCGCTATCACAATATCGGTAGCGCTTCCGTTGTATCTGCCGCTGACGATGGCGTAGCTGCCGTCATCCGATAAGGAATATACGATACCCTCTGTTGGAAGAAGACCTGTTACACGTCCGCAAACCACGCAAGTGCCGTTGACGCTGTCGTGCTCGCCAAACGAATGGATTTCATCACAGTTTTTGCAAGCGATCCAGTGGTTGTCGTCATTATGAGAGTACTTCTGCTCAAATGCGTGATTATCATAGCTTGCGCTCTGCCATTCAATGCTTTTACATCCGCTGCAAATACGGTAACAAAGCCGATTTTCGCAACTAACGTTTGCATTTTCGCTATAATTCTCCCAATCGCCAAAGCTATGTAAGTGTTCTTCCTTTTCGGGAAGCTCAACGGGCTCAAGCACCGTTCCGTCAGTGAGAGTGATAACCATTCTACCCTCATCATCAAAGGTTATCTCTTTTATTGTCGCACCGTCCTTGCCATCTTCGCCAACAACCCGTCCGCAGTCAATCGACTGTCCGTTTGTAAGCGTGACTATCATATTTCCCTTGGCATTCACAGAAACATCGGAAATTCCGACACCGTCTTTACCGGCGGCACCGTCCTTACCGCTGATAAGTGCGATAAACTCATCAAGAGTTCCGGAAAATCCGAGCCTTTGCGCCTCGCTGTAAGCCGACAAAAAGGTTACGTTTCCCGTGTCAAATTTGCTTTCGTTTGAGTCGTCGGTCGGCGGAGTCGCAAAGCACGAATTCAAGGCAAAAAGCGCCATGGACAAAACGAACAAAAGAAGCAGTGTCGCAGTGATTTTGTTTTTCATAGTTTTTCCTCCTGAAAATAAAAAAATGTGCCCGCAAAGCGAGCACACTCCATTAAGCATTCCCGATTTGCTGCGACACAAAACTATCCATACAGGTATATGAAAATATGGGAAGTACTAAAATGGTATAGTACACCCCGTATGGATATTTAGTTTTATGTCGCAGTACTTATTTTAGCACACTAAAAGCAAAAAGTAAATACTTTCGGAGTTTTTTTCGATTTTTCTGCTTAAAAAATTTATCACTTACTTTCAATAAGGAAGAAATACGGGGAGGTCGGGGAGTTGAGTATATGAAACTCGGAGGCGCAGATTTTGTATTTGGAGAGCGTTTTGAAATACTCGCGAAGCTCGTTGCCCTCAAGCTCGCCCTCTAGATGCCCCGGGTATATCGCCACGATAAGCACGCCGTCGGGCGCTAAAAGCTCTATTGCCGCCTGCACCGCGGGAATGGTGGTTTCACGCATAGTGGTAACCGCCTTTTTACCGCTCCTCGGCAGATAGCCGAGGTTGAACATTCCCGCCTTTATCGGCTCCTTCACGTAATCCTTTACAAGATGGTGCGAGGCGCATATAAGCGTGTAATTTTCGGAAGCACCGTTATCCGAAAGGTGCTTGCGCGTCGAGTCAAGCGCCTCGGGCTGTATATCAAAGGCGTACACACGTCCCGATGCTCCGACCGTCCTTGATAAAAAGAGCGTATCGTTTCCGTTGCCCATAGTGAAATCCACCGCAACGTCGCCCTCACCCAAATGTTCAAGCACGAAATGCTTATGAAGTCCCGTAAGGTCTACCATAGTTTTTCCTCTGTTTTGACAATATTTATTTGCATATTTTAGCGTTTCGGTCTAACCGTCGCCGTATAGTTGGTTTTGTAGATAACGAATCCCGGCTTCGCTCCGTTTGGTTTTTTGATGTTGCGAACACGCGTATAATCCACGTCAACGACGGGTGAATTTGACTTTGAGGAATGCTTCGCGGCAATTTCGGCGGCCTCGGTATAATCGCTGTCGGCGGGCTCCTCTCCCTCGGTCACGAGTATAACGTGTGAGCCGGGTGCGTCCTTAACGTGAAACCATATATCATCACGCTTGGCAACTTTAAAGGTAAGGTAATCGTTTTGCGTGTTGTTTTTACCGACGAGCACGGTGAGTCCCGCGGTGGTTTTATATTCGGTGAGTGCTATTTTCTGCGGCTTTCCCGGCTTATAGCCTCGAAGCTTTGACGCGTAGCCGAAGCGATAAAGCTCCTCGCGAATCTCGGCAATATCCGCCTCGCAGGACGCCGCCTCGATAAACGCACTTACGCTGTCAAGATATGAAAGCTCACGCTCCCAAATCAGAATTTGCTCGGTCAGCACCTCTTTTGCCTTTTTGCATTTATTGTAGAGCTTATACGTCTTCTGCGCGTTTTGCGACGGGGTGAGCTTGGTATCAAGCTCTATTTCCACCCTCGGCACAGCCTCGTCGTAATAGTCCTCGCAAACGAGCTTGGCATCGCCTTTTTTTATTCTGTAAATATTCGCCGTTATGAGATCGGCACAGCGTCTGTAATACTCGCCGCGCTCGGCATCACGGAGCGTTTGTCTTTGTATTTCAAGCTTGCGCTCGGTTCTCGCGCGAGCCGTCGTGACGAGCGTTATGAGGTCGTGGGCACGCTGTCTTGTGCGCTCGATTCTGTCACGCTCGGAAAAATATTTATCGAAAAGCGAGGAAAAGTCCCGAAAATGCTCACGCTCGGCGTCGCCGAGGTAGGTTATATCCATATACGAATAATCGGTTGGCTTTCCGTCCGCACCGTATACGACGGTCGGCTTATAGTCCTCGTTTATAAGAAGCGTCTGCCACCGCTCGAAAACGCGGCACAGTCCCTCCTTATCGGCAAGCTCCATCGGCGTGTCAATGCCGCCCGTGGCTCTGTAGCAAAGCTCGTGCGCTATCTGTGTTGCGATACCCGAATAGCTTTCGGTTATAAATTTCTCAACCGTGCGTCCGCCTGGAAACTGCGCGACCTTCTGATAAAACGCGGCTCTGTCGATTACCGTCGGCAGAAGCTTCTCGGACATTTTCGGCACCTGGTATTTGAGTCCGGGTAAGACCTGGCGCACCGTGCTTGCCGCAAAATCTATAACCTTCAGGGCGGCGAGAATTTTGCGCTCCGAGTCAAGAACGATAAGGTTTGCGTACTTTCCCATTATCTCGCAAACGACGTACCGCACCGTCGGAAATCCCATCTCGTCGTAGCAGGAAACGGTAAACTCCGCAATTCTGTCAAAGCCGGGCTGACTGACGCCCGTGATTTTCGCACCGACGAAATATTTGCGAAGCAGCATACAGAACATCGGCGCTTTCAGCGGATTTTCCTTTTGCACCGAGGATAGCTGAAGGCGCGGTGAATTCGGGCCGACGTTAAAGACGAGTCTTGAATTATTTTTTCCGTAGTGTATAAGAAAGTCCACCTCGTCGTTTTGCGGCTGGACCACCTTTTCTATTTTCGCCTCGGGAAAGCTCGCGGTATATTCCGAGAGCATAGCCCGCATCATACAGGCATCGTATGCCATAGTAAATTCTCCTAAATTTTCAGTTCTTTTATATAGGCGCGTATTCGGTCGGCGTCGTTCGCTATCTCACCGTCCATTATCGCAAAAAGCGCCCCCTCCATCGCCCGACCGATATTCTCGCCCGAAAATCCCACCGAAACGAAATCTCCGCCACCGAGCGCCATATCCGAAATCTTGTACGGCAAGCCCGACTCCCGCGCCGCGCTAAGAAGCTCACGCACCGACGCATCACCGAAAACGAGCGCACGAAGCTCCGCTGTAAAATCCGCACACTCATCACCCACCGAATACAGAAGCCTAAGCGCATCGGAAGCGGTGCTTATGGGCATACCCATACGCTCAAGCGCCAGAGCGCCCGTGCATCTCGTTTTCGTATCCGTGTGAAGCCTTTTCATAGCCGCATCAAAGGCTATGTGCGGCGCGTCTGCGCCGAGCGCGAAAAGCGATGCTAAACGCACCCTTGCCGACGCGCGAGCGAAGCTGTCGCGCGGCGGTAGTGACAGCTCGCGAAGCTCGGGCAAAATCACCCCAACGGCCTCGCCGTATTCGCCAAGCACGTCGTAGGCAAAATCGCCGCTCAAAAGCTTCAAAAGCTCGGAAAAACTACGCTCAACGCTTATATTTGTAAGCAAATCTTTGCATTTTCGAACAGCCGCAGCGGTTTCACCGTCAAGCGCAAAACCGAGCGTTGCGCTGAATCTCAGGGCGCGCAAAATACGCAGAGCGTCCTCCGAGAAGCGCGCCTCGGCTGTGCCGACGGCTGATATAATTCTTTTTTCCACGTGGCTTTCACCGCCGAAAAGGTCGGTAAGCTTTCCTGACTTGTCCGCACACATAGCGTTGACGGTAAAGTCGCGGCGCGATAGGTCCTCGGCGAGCGTGCGCGTAAAGCTCACGCTGTCGGGGTGTCTGTTATCCGTGTACGCGCCCTCGGTTCTGTAGGTGGTTATCTCGTAGGGCGCACCGCCCAAAATCAGCGTTACCGTGCCGTGCTTGATACCGGTGTCGACCGTTCTGTACTCCGAAAAGACGTTCTTCACCTCGTCGGGTGTCGCGCTCGTGGTTATATCGTAATCGGTGGGAGCTTTCCCGATAAGCATATCACGCACGCATCCGCCAACGATATGCGCGCCGTGTCCGCACGCCTCAAGCTTATTCAATATAAAATACACGTCGTCGGGTATCGTGATATCGTATCTCGGCATAAAGCTCACCCCCTATTTTTAAAATCTTCTTGCATACGAGCATTTTTTGCAAAGCGGCTCGCATACGCTTCTGTTTCTGAATCCCTCTACCATATTTGCGGCTCGCTCGCCCGAAAGAACGTCGCCAACCTCGTCGGTAAATATATTTCCGAGCGTTATTACGCCGTCGCGGTCAAGACAGCAAGGGACTATACTGCCGTCGGCTAAAATCGAAAAATGGTCGGATAGACCGTGACAGTAAACGCCCGAGCCAAGCTCCGCGCCTTCTATATCCGGCCAGGTGAATCTGTCGGCAAATTCAAGGAACACCCTATCCCGAAGCTTGAAGCCGCGGTTGTTCTTTTCCCACCCGTCCCCAAAGCCTTCACGAAGCTGAGCGAGCGTTTCGGTGTTGTCGGCGTCTGTGCCGCCGTTCCAGAGTCTAAGCGTTACCAAAACTCCCTCCCCCGCCGCACGTTTTGCGAAATTTACGCAGGAGTTCAAATACTCTATATGAGCTTTTTCGTCGTTTTTCTCAAAGCTATGTAAAGATATGTTTACCTTATATACACCCGCGGCTATTATTTCCTCGCCGACAGCATCAAGCGTCGTTCCGTTTGTCGTAATCATCGGGCGGTATCCGCGCGCCGCTGCCGCCGCTATAAATCGGGGAAGCTCGGGGTGGCAGGTCGGCTCACCCATAAGGTGAAAATAGAGGTAATCCGTAACGTCCGAAAGCTTATCTAACACCGTGTCAAGCTCGGCACGGCTCATAAAGCGCGCCGCACGCTTCGTGCCAGGGCAAAAGCTGCAAGTCCGGTTACACACGTTGGTTATCTCAACGTACACGCGGCTGTATTTTTTATTTTTACCGTTTGTCATACTTTTTTGCTATCCGTTCTATATCCTCTTTTGCGACCCATTCCTCAGAGTATCCGCAATTTGAGCACAGATAACGGTTAACCTTCGCGTAGGAGAACACCGTTCTGCCCACGGGGATATTGTTGCCGACGCCGTAAGCTCCGGCACTACCGGGTATCACTATTATTTTGTTAGCTCTGCACTTTGGGCATTCGTTGGTATTTTTCATTTTTACACCTCCGATTCTTTTTTATTATACCACAATTTCGTCTGCTATGCAATATTTCACGCTAAAAAACGAGAGAAAACCGAGAAATATTTTTCAAAAACCTATTGACAAAAGAAAAAGCTTCTGTTATAATAGATAGCGTCAACGACGCTGGTGTGGCTCAATGGCAGAGCAGCTGATTTGTAATCAGCAGGTTGTTGGTTCGACTCCGATCACCAGCTCCAATATCTTTGGGGGAATTCCCGAGCGGCCAAAGGGGGCAGACTGTAAATCTGTTGTCACTGACTTCGCTGGTCCGAATCCACCATCCCCCACCAACAAAAAACGCACTTTTGTCTACCGACAAAGGTGCGTTTTTTGAATGATGTTTGCCT
>JAZNFU010000306.1:0-6090 GCA_045576135.1 Eubacteriales bacterium | reverse complement strand
CTTTGTCAGAGTGACACGGCTGGGAGGTCAACATATCGCAAAAAGTATGGCTTTTCGACCTAAAAATAGGACGTATCAAAGTAAAAACGCAACAAACGTAGCATTTTTGGGTAATCTTTATTCATAAATCGGTTGCAAGCGGAAAAATTTAATGCTATAATTTATGGAAAATAATGGCAAAACGAGAGGTTTGTGCAATGAGAACTAAAAGGTTGATATTTTTTGTCCTGATGCTGATGACGCTGACGCTTATGCTCGGCTTCAAGGTGGCGGCTTCCGACTATGCTTCGGCTGAGGACGCTACTGCGGCTTCCGACTCTGCTGCGCTCTCTGATACGAGTGTGCGTGTCAACGCGATAACGGCTGCCTGGGGAAAAAACTGCTACATAGTCAAGCAGTCGGGTGCGGTGTACGGCTTATACCGAGTTTTGAGCGAGGGGACGGAGGCGGTAGCCGAATCGGACGAGCCGAGCGAGCTTATGGCACTCGTCGGCGCGGGTGGGGCGGTAGCCTTTGATTCGGTATCGCTTTCGGGTGCTATGACGCTCGGTGAGGGGGAATACGTTTTTTCGGGCGGCATCACGCTGCTGTCGGGCGGTATTATAACTATCCCCGAGGGGAGCAGTCTTTCGCTTTCGGATATCAGAATCGAAATTCCCGAGGGAAGCGACGGATATATAAGGGTAAAGGGCGGCGTGCTTACGAGCGCCGTGGGCACCGTTATAAATTCCGCCGCGGGCACTCCGATAGTTCTCGATTTTTCATCCGACTCCTCGTTGGTATTGGCGGAGGGTGAAATCAACTCGGTATTTTCTCCTTGCGTTTATGCAAGGGTTGGGCGCGTAAGCCTTATCGGTGCGACTCTGCACTCGAGCGCATCCTGCGCCCTGAAAAACGACGCAACTCTCTCGGTGGGCGCTGACGCCTTCGTGACGGGCGCTGTGTACGATATTGAAACGAGCGAGCCTATAAGATTTTCGTATGGCGGGGGACACTATTCCTCTGCTGTTCGGATAAAATTTCTGTGTGAGTTCCCACTCGGAAGTATGACACCTGTTTTATATAACGCGAGCGCAGATTCTGACGCGCTCGCTCTGGTGTACGATAAGTGGGGCACGCTCTATCAGAGCACCTTTTTTGAGGAATGCGGCTTTTCCGACGACCGAAATTTTTCTGCCGTTTACCTGCCGTACAAGGTGAGCTATTACGATAAAAGTGAAAGGGTTGGGGAGCTTGAAATTCTCTCGGGCGGCTACGCCGCGCCTATCGAATACACCGCCGAGCGCGGCTACTATTTTTCGGGGTGGTATTCGGACGAGGAGCTGAATACGCCGTTTGATTTTTCCCTCGGTATCTGTTCGGATACGCGAATTTATCTGAAAAAGTGCTTGCAAACGCCGAGCTTTTCGCTATCCTCCTTACAGTTCGTTTACGACGGCACAGCGCATAAGCTTAGCTTCGGCGAGCTGTCGCATCCGCTCTCGGACGTCGGCGTTTTCAGCTACGAGTGGTATAAGGACGGCGAGTTTATATCATCGGCGAATTCCTTGAACATTACAAGTGTAAGCCAAAGCGGAAGCCATTTTTGTAAAGTAAAGTTTTCGTATAACGGCGATTTTGTTGAATTTGTCACGCCCGAGGTAAGTGTGTGCGTGGAAAAATCTATCGTCGAAGTACCGCAGCTTGAGTCGAAAAGCTATACCGGATACGCGCAATATCCCGACCTCCTCACCTCTCATTATTATACGGCACGGATATCCGGCGGCATTGCCGTCGGGGAATACGCGGTTGTATTCACGCTTACCGATAGCGAAAACTATTCGTGGCGCGGTGTTGCGGGTGCGGACGCTACAGCTTCCTTTTTCGTAACCCGGGCGCAAAACTTCTGGCGCGAGTCGCCGAGCGTATCCGATACCTTTATCACGGTTGCACCGAGGATAAAATGCCAAGCCGCCTTCGGCGAGGCAAGATATCTTTTTTCGAGCGATATGTACGGCGATTATGCGGAGGCAATACCGACCGAGCCGGGCGTCTGCTATCTTTTGTGCGTGGTTGATGAAAGCGAGAATTACGAGGGGCTTCGAAGCGAGCCGATACCGTTTATCCTGAATCCCGAAATTGCCGTCGGTATGTACGTCGAAAGACTGCCCGATAAGACCGTATACACGGCGTTTGAGCGCTTTCTCGGCACCGGAATATCGGTGGTCGTGGATTATAACAGCGGCAGATGCGAGCGCATTGGCGCGGAGTCGCTCGGTGTATCTTATACGAGGGCGGATAGCTTCAGATACGGCGACAGCTCGGTGCTTCTGTCCTTTGGGGGTCTTACGGTTGTGCTTGCGGTAACCGTCGTGCGCGCCGAGTACGATTTGTCGGGAATAAGCTTTTCCGACCTCGCCGTAACCTACGACGGTGCTTATAAAACGCCAACCTTTGTGGGCACGCTTCCCGTCGGTGCTGACGGCGTTGAGCTTTTCGCCACGGTAAGCGGCGGCGGTGTCGGAGTCGGTGAATACGGCGTTTCGCTCGTTTTTTCGTCCGAGAGCGAAAACTATAAAACGCCCGAGCCTATGCGTGCCACTCTGAAAATATTGCCGATGTCCGTGTCGGTCGTAACCGAAGGCGCTCGGTTCGTTTATAACGGCTCACCGCAAGCGCCGAGCGCATATTTCTTCAACGAAAGCGGCGTGAAAATTCCCATAACCGTAATAGGCGCGAAAATAAAAGCGGGCGAGGACTATACAGCAACGCTCGCCTCGCCGAGCCCGAACTACGAGCTTGATATATACAGCGTCGGCTTTTCTATAAAAAAGGCGGATTACGACCTTCGCGGCGTCCATCTTTCAGAGAAGGAGTTCGTCTACGACGGCGAGGAAAAGCGCGTGGTGCTCCTCGGCTTGCCAAACGGCGTCGGGGTTATAGGCTACGTCGACAATTGCGGCGTGAATGCGGGAAGCTATACCGCGGTCGCTATGCTTTCCTACGATACGGAGAATTATAACGAGCCCGCCCTTGCGGGATTTGAGTGGAAAATAGAGCCTGCCGAGTACGATACTTCGGGCATCGCTTTTTCGGATGCGGAATACGTCTTTGACGGAAATTATCACTATCCCGAGATATTTGGAAAAATGCCGACGGGCGCTGACGGTATATCACTCGGCTTCAGCTTTTCAAAGGGTGCCGTGAACGTCACGGACGGCGGTGTTGAGGTCGTAATAAGCTTTCATACCGAAAGCAAAAATTACAACACCCCGAATAGCATCAAAAGGACCGTCGTTATAACGCCGATGCCGATATACGTCGAGTGGGGCGGTGACGTTTTCACCTATAACGGTCGGGGACA
This sequence comes from Eubacteriales bacterium, assembly GCA_045576135.1. Taxonomy (GTDB): domain Bacteria; phylum Bacillota; class Clostridia; order Oscillospirales; family CAG-272; genus UBA1740. The sequence goes on along the minus strand of JAZNFU010000306.1, from coordinate 2,747 downwards.
AGTACCGACTGCCACCTCCGAATACGTCGGGCTCACGGTGTCGGGTATGCAGACCGATGCGGGCAAATACACGGCAACCGCCCGCAGCAACAGCCGAAATTACAGCGTAGTAAACAGCGAATACAGCTATATAATTCGCAAGGCGGAGAATTTTTGGCTGACTCCGCTCAGTATTCCGAGCTACTACGAAAGCGCAGAGCTTAGCTATACCGCGGTGGCGGCGGGCGGCGACGTCAGCCTCAAATTTTATTCGGACGAGGCTCTGACACAAGAGATAGAGCCTCCCGTGGCGTGCGGAGTATATTACGCCGTGGCGCACGGCGCGGAAAGCAAAAACTACCTTTCGCTCGTAGGCGAGGGGGTGCGCTTTGAAATAATGCAGGTGCTCCCGATTAGGATTGGGGCAGGAATCGTGGGCGCGGGATTTTGCGCCTTCGACGTGCTCCGCCCGTGTGACTTTATCCTAACCGTGTACTATAACGACGGCTCGTTCGCACCGGGCGAGACCGCCTTGGCAAATATCATTTATCAGAACGGCGACAGCCTCAGGCGGCGCGACACGGCGGTGAGCGTTTTCTACCTCGGCTTTGAAGCCGAGTGTCCGATAAGCGTAGAGCTTGCAAGCTACGATACGTCGGGGGTCGTATGGGAAAATCAGACGGTGGTGTATAACGGCTCCGAGCAGAGAATTTCACTTTCAAATCTTCCCGGCGGGCTTTCGGTACGCGAGTACGTCGGCGGTGTCGGCAGGGATGCCGGGGAGTATTCGGTAACCGTGTATTTCGATTACGACAGCGAAAATTATAACGCTCCGCCACCGCTTAGCTCAAGCCTGACGATACTGAAGCGCAAGCTCGTGGCAGAGGTCGAAAATATAAATCTCCATCTTTTCGAGAGCTTTGAATCAGCCGAATATAGCGTGTCGGGCATCCTTTCGGGCGACGTGGCGGAGCTTGAATTTTATGAGCGCGACGGAACGCTTTACGCGCTCTCAACTAACCCTAACTACGAGGTGGAAATAGTCGGCGGTGAGATAATAAAGCACCCCTTGCCAAATAGATATTTCTTCTTGAACAGCTTTATATGCATACTACTGTTTGCAATTCTTGCACTTTTCATCTATATTTGCATAACTCGCAGGGGGCAGATACTTGAGTGCTTTGAGAACATAAAAGCGATGGTAAGATACAGACGGGAAATGCCTCGGTATACGGCGCGAACGAAAAAAGAGGATAAAGACGCCCCCGAGCCGATATATCTTTTACCCGACGGAAGATGCGAATATTCGACTATGATGTCGGTCGATATGCCAAAGGCTGACTCGCTTATAAGCGACACGATGGCGAAAAATCTGATAAAGCGCTCGGCTGACGCTGTTATAACCGTGGGCTACCGACGCGCCATTGTCAATATCGGCGCTATCAGCGAGGCGTTTGCCGCGGAGGCGGTCGTGGATATAAACAAGCTTAAGGCGGCGGGACTTATACCTGCCGACGCGGGATACGTCAAGGTTTTGGCTGACGGAATTATAGATAAGCCGATATTCGTATATGCAAACGCCTTCAGCCTAAGTGCTGTAAAAATGATAGCTCTGACCGGCGGCGAGGCAATTAAGGTATCGACCTACAAAAGACGGAGCGGAAAACCGAATTAAAGCTAAATTAAATAACGAAAAAGGTTGAAAAAATGCCTGCGGTATGTTAAAATTAATTTAACGCCGCAGTACGAAGAGCGCCGCCAAAATCGGATTTTGGGTGCTTTCGTATCGGCATAGCTCAACCTTTTTTATATGGGCGCTCACCGAGTCGCGAGTTTTATCCGTGCGTGGCGCGCCACAGCCGAGGTGTTATGGAAATACTGTATAAAAGCAAAAACGCGGTAGTCGTTTATAAGCCGCCGTTTATACCCTCACAGCCCGACCCGAGCGGTGACGAGGATATTATGACGATTACTTCTGCGGTGCTTTCTGCGCTCGGCGAGTCTGATAAGCTGTGGCTCGTCCATCGGCTTGACAGAGTCGTGGGCGGTGTTATGGTTTTCGCAAGACGCGCGAGTGCCGCCGCCGAGCTTTCGGCGATATTTGCCGACTCTGATGCCGGCGTAAAAACCTATCTTGCCGTGCTTGAGGGACGAATCGACGACGGCGTTATGACCGATTATCTTTACAAGGACAAGCTCAAAAGCAAAGCGTATATAACGGATAGAGCAAGAGCCGGGGTTAAGAGGTGCAGCCTTGAGGCGAAAACGCTCGCCGTTACCGATGCGGAAAAATATTCCCTCGTGGAAATAAAGCTCCACACCGGAAGATTTCACCAAATCAGAGCGCAAACGTCGCACAGAGGAGCATCCGTCGTCGGCGACAAAAAGTACGGCAGCCGCGATAGGCGAGCGCACGCACCTGCGCTCTTTGCATACAAGCTTGATATAAAAATGAGCTCGGAGAGAATTTGCGTAAAAAGACTGCCCGATATGAACGAGTATCCGTGGTCGCTCTTCGGGGCGGAAGGTATAGAATGAGAGGTATATATGACCGAAAAGCTTTATTATAAGGACGCCTATATATCGCGCTTTGATGCGACGGTTACCTCGTGCGTGCCGTGCGGCGAGGGCTATCGCATCACGCTCGATGGGACGGCGTTTTTCCCAAACGAAGGAGGGCAGAGTGCCGACGCCGGATATATCGGCGATGCTCGCGTTATAGACGTATCGGAAATTGAGGGCGAGATTTATCACCTTGCCGATAAAGC
>JAZNFU010000305.1:0-2905 GCA_045576135.1 Eubacteriales bacterium | reverse complement strand
AGCTTGGAATTGTAAAGCGGATCCGGCAATACGTCTCTTTTGGAAATTTGACCTCTTCTAGGCACTGTACTTCCCTCCTTCATCTAAATATGATATCATAGGTACTCGAATGTTTTTCAATTCGTTAGTGCTCGTTTTGCGATATATAAAGAAAATCTATACCATCACAGCACGTGAGCACATTTTTGTCCGAAGTGTACCTTAATTATTTCTTCGGACGCTTTGCTCCGTACTTGGAGCGGCACTGGTTACGGTTAGCAACACCCTGCGAATCAAGCGTACCACGGATAATGTGATAACGTACGCCGGGCAAGTCACGAACACGTCCACCACGGATAAGAACAACAGAGTGCTCCTGAAGGTTGTGACCGATACCGGGAATGTAGCAGGTAGCTTCCATTCCGTTGGTAAGTCTTACTCTGGCTATCTTACGAAGAGCCGAGTTAGGCTTCTTGGGGGTAGTGGTTGTAACCTTGGTGCAAACGCCTCTTTTCTGCGGTGCGCTAAGATCGATAGGTGCATTCTTGAGGGTGTTGAAGCCACTCTGAAGCACGGGGGACTTGGACTTATAAGCCTTGTCCTGACGACCTTTTTTAACGAGCTGGTTAAAGGTTGGCATAGTTTTCCTCCTTCTTTCAGTATTTTTATAATATTCCCACTCTGTCGGGAGATATTCAGGGGTGGTGCGTAAAGACTCGCAAAAACCCGACGAGTTTTTTACGCATTTTTCTTTCCGTACCGTCAAATAGGCATAGTTTGCCCATAAGAGCGCACAGTACCACTATTGTAGCACTACTTTCCCCTTTTGTCAAGAGATTTTTTAAAGTTTTTTGCATACTCCTCGCGCGGCGCGCGGGGCGGCGCGCTCGACAGGGCGTATACGCGTTTTCGCGGTTTCGACGGATTTATATATTACTATTGACTAAATCTTTTTTATGTGATATACTATTTTGAGTAAAATCTTTTAAAGGTATAGCTTATGAAAAGAAAAATCTGCTGTTTTCTCGAGAGCTTTGAGCTCGGCGGAATAGAATCGCTGCTGACGGATATTCTCACCGCCCTCGACACGTCGGGGCTTGAAATCGACGTCGTCGCGGCTCGCATAACAAAAAACGCATATTCGGACAAGCTTGAGAGCCTCGGCGTTCGTTTCATAGAGCTATCGGGAGGACTGCGGAGCGTAAAGAATTTTTCGCTGTTTCAAAAGCTTCTCCGGACCGAGCGTTACGACGCCGTTCATTTCAATATTTTTCACGGCTTGGCGCTCGTCTACGTCAAAATTGCCGAAAAGCTCGGCGTACCGACGCGCATCGTCCACGCCCACGGCGCAGGACTTCGAAAAAGCAAAACGCGCCCAATGAAGATGCTTTTGCACCGCTTTTGTAAACGTATCTTTAAAAATTGCGGCACTCATTATATCGCTTGCTCGGCGGGGGCGGCAAAATTTCTGTTCGGCGACACCCCGTGCACCGTTATCAAAAACGGAATAAAGACCGAGCTTTTCACTTTTTCGAGCGAGGCGCGTGCGAGAATGCGCGAGGTGCTCGGCGTCGGTGACGAAACGCTCATCGGTCAGATAGGGAGGCTTTCGGGCGAGAAAAATCAGGCGTTTGCCATAGAAGCCTTTGCCGAGTACGTTAAAATCAATCCAAGGGCGCGGCTGGTTCTTATCGGCGACGGACCTACGCGTGCAGAGTGCGAGAGTCTTGCGACAAGGCTTGGCGTCGGCGACAGCGTTTATTTTGCCGGCAACCGCACCGACACACCCGAATGGCTCTCGGCGATGGACGTATTTCTGTTTCCGAGTATCGTCGAGGGCTTCGGCATTGCGGCGATAGAGGCACAGGCGTCGGGACTTTACACGCTCGCGTCCGACGCACTTCCACCCGAAGCGAGAGTCACGGAAAGATTTATTTCGCTCCCTGCGGACGAGCCTATACGGTGGGCGATGAAAATAGCCGAGCTTCCAAAGGCAGATGAAAGAGAGACTTATTCGGGAATAGTAAAGCTTGCGGGTTGTGATATTTCGGACAGCGCGCGAAGCGTTATAAGCCTTTACCGAGGAGGTACGCTATGAACAACCCCGTGCTTTCGGTAATCGTTCCGGTTTTCAATTCCGAGTGCCATCTTTGCGACTGCATAGACAGCCTTATCAACCAGACCGAGCCGAATATCGAGATAATTTTAGTCAACGACGGCTCGACCGACGGCTCGGGTGAGATTTGCGACGAATACGCGAGCCGTGACGGGCGCGTGCGCGTGATGCACAAGAAAAACGGCGGCGTGTCCTCGGCAAGAAACGCGGGACTCGCGGCGGCGCGCGGCGAATGGATAGGCTTCGTCGATTCGGACGACACCCTGCTTCCAGACGCGTACGAATATATGCTCGGCGTGGCAGAGGAGCATAGCGCGGGACTCGTGCAATGTGCGATGTTTTTCGACACCGAGGAGGAAAGCCGCGTTATTCTTTCGCCGGGCGGCTATATAATCGCAGAGGGTGCGAAGGATTTGAACGCGCACTTTTTCAAGTATTTTTCCGGCAGCAGCTGCTGCAAAATATATAAACGCGAGCTCGTTGAGGGTGTACGGTTTGACCCCGGTCTTACCATCGGCGAGGATATGCGCTTTAACCTTGACGCGCTCGTGCGCTCTGAGCGCACGGTACTGGCTACAAAGCCGAAATACCGCTACGCGCAAAGAAGCGGCAGCGCGTGTAACGCCGCGCCGACGAGAGACCGTCTGACAAGCTACGCCCGAATGCTTCGCTCCGCCGGGGCGGATTTTTCCGACGTGCCCGAAATAATCGAATTTTTGCGCTGCGAAACGGTGAAAAACGCACTTGACGTTTGCTCGCGGGCGGTAAGATTCGGCAACGGCGAATTTGACGATTTATTTGAAGAATCAA
>JAZNFU010000304.1:0-5024 GCA_045576135.1 Eubacteriales bacterium | reverse complement strand
TATAAACTATAAGTAACAATTTTCATCAAAAGGACCTTATATGAGAAAGATAATTTCCGCCGTGCTCATTTCGCTAATTCTTTTCGGAAGCGGTGCGGCATTTACCTTTTCGGCACTAAACAGCTTTTTTGAATACGACGGCTCGGAAGGCAACAACCCCGACAACGACACGGACGACCCTACGCCGAATCCGTCGCCATCCGACCCAACGCTCGTCGTACCGACCTATAAGGACTACGGCAGAGATACCGTCGATTTTGACAAGATGGTATATCAGCGCCCCGATATTGACGGCGCGGTAGAAAGCTTTGGCGAGCTTTGCGACCTGGTCGATGCAAACGAGCTTCCCTTTGCCGAGCAGCTTGACGCGATAAAGGGTATTTACGGAATATATTCGGAAATATCCTCTATGTACTCTTACGCAAATATTATGACGAGCCGCGACGCCTCGGACGAAATATGGAGTGCGGAATACGAATATATCAGCGTTAACTATCCGCGCTTTTCTCAAGCGGTGGAAAAGCTTTTCGTAAGCTGTGCCCGCTCGGTGCACGCCGAGAGCTTTGAGGAGCAGTATTTCGGCGAGGGACTGATTGAAGAATACAGCGGCGGCGGAAAATACTCGGACGCGGCGGTGGCTCTTATGGCGAGCGAGGCAGAGCTTGAATCCGAATACTCGAAAATCGGTATGTCGACGGTCAAGATAACCATTGACGGCGTTGAAAACACACCCGAATATTTTTTGGCGTACTATTACGAAAAATACGGTAAAAATCAGTACAGCGAATTCACCTATATATTCTACACTACTCAGATAAGCTCGCTTTACTACGAAAAATACGCGGAGCTTACCAAGCCGATTTATATAAATCTTTTGAAGGTGCGCAGGCTCATTGCCGACGAGCTCGGACTCGACGGTTATATGGAGTACGCGTACGATGAAATGGGACACGATTACACGGCGAAAAAGACGCTTGATTTTCTTGACGGCATCGCCGAGTGGGTAATTCCCTTCCACAACAAGCTCTACACCGAGGTGCTTCAAAGCTATCCGACACCCGACGGTGTAAGAGATATTCACCAAAACGATATACTGAACACGCTTTACGCACTTTACAAGGATATGGACGGCGAGCTTTCGGACGCCTTTTCCTATATGCTTCAGCACGGGCTGTTCGATATACAGGTGGCAGACTCAAAGCGCTTTGACGGAGCGTTCACCGTTTATATCGATTCGTACGGCGCGCCCTTCATTTTTGCGAGCACCGACGGAAGTGTCGTCGACTATTTCACCATAACGCACGAATTCGGGCATTTTTACGATAATTTCGTGAATTACGGAGCCTCGTCCTCGCTCGACCTCGCGGAAATATCCTCGCAGGCGCTTGAGCTTCTCACGCTGAAGAGACTTGAGTCAGCGCTTGGGGAGGAGATGGTGAATTACCTGCTCGTTCTGCAAATCAGCGAAATGCTCAACACGCTTCGCACGCAAGGATTTTTCGCGCTGTTCGAGCATCTGGCGTACGAGCTTTCGTACGATGAAATAACCGAAGAAAATCTCAACGCCATACTTCTTCTGTGCGAAGAAGAATTCGGCTATCCCGCGGGCAGCTGTACTCTTAACGATATCCTCACCGTACCTCACATAGTGCTCTACCCCGGATACGTTCAATCCTATTGCACCTCGGCTCTCGTTTCGTTTGAAATCTACTTTATGGAAGCCGAAAACGCGGGCGCGGGCATCGACGCTTACAAAAAGCTCGTCCTGAAGGACTCCGACAGCTCGTTCGGCGCCGACCTTGAGGCTGCGGGACTTTCCTCGCCCTTGGAGCAAAGCTTCATAAAGCAAATATTAAATAAGATATCACGCTTGATGTACGGAAAGGATTATTTCACGACGACAGGCAGCTCTAACGCCGCATAAAGTAAATTAAACTTTGCTTTTAAGACAAAAACAGGTTTAATTTACAAGCGCACGAAGCGCCAAGCGTTAAAGATATTTTTCAAAAAAGCATAATAAAAAGGCTGTCACAAACCCAAAGTGCCCGTTTGTGACAGCCCGATTTTTTATTAGGCTCAAAAATTTATACGAGATAAAATCTGCAAAAAAACGCATAAGAAAAATTTGCAAGAGCAAAGAGATTTCAGGCTGCGGTCAATCCTCAAAATCGGTGTAGGATTCGGTGTAGCGCTTCGCCTGGGTTGAGAAGAGCGTACAGTATTTTCCGCCCTTTTCCATAAGCTCGCGGTGGGTTCCGACCTCGGCAACGCGTCCGCCGTCGAGCACGATTATTTTATCCGCAGAGGTAGCGCTGCTGAGTCGGTGAGAAACGAAAACCGTGGTCTTTTCACGCGAAAGCTCGGCAAAGCGCCGATAAACCTCAGCCTCGGCAAGCGCGTCGAGTGCCGCCGTCGGCTCGTCGAGTATGAGTATCTCGGAATCCTTATAGAACGCGCGGGCAACCGAAAGCTTCTGCCATTGTCCGCCCGAAAGCTCTATTCCGTCATCCTCAAACATTCTCGTCAGCGGCGTTTCGTAGCCGCGCGGCAATTCCTCTATAAACTCGTGTGCGCCGCCCTGCTCTGCCGCCAACCTTACAGCCGCGCCGTCGCCCTCGCGACCGACGTCGCCAAACTCGATATTTTCCGAGGCGGTCACGGCGTATTTTCCGAAGTCCTGGAAAACTATGCCGAACATATCGTAAAGCGCCCCAAGGTCGTATTCGCGGATATCGCGCCCGTCAAGAAGGATTTGTCCATCGGTGGGGTCGTAAAGTCTTGTGAGAAGCTTTATCAGCGTCGTTTTACCCGCGCCGTTAAGTCCCACGAGCACGACCGATTCACCCGGATTTATTTTGAGATTTATACCGCGCAAAACGTAGTGGTCGGTGCCGGGATACGCAAAGCTTACGTTTTTGAATTCCACCGTATGTCCGACGTTACGCTCGGGCAACACCGGCTCGTCGGTTATCGGCTTTATTTTGATATCCTCTTTCATAAAGGTTATCATATTCTCGATAAACAGCGTTCCCTCGTATATCGTGGCGGTGGCTGTAATAATAGCGGTAACCGCGCTCGATATGGAGCTGAGCGCACCCGTGTAAAGCGACCAGTCGCCGACCTGTCGGTCGCCGTATATGACGTTGTAGGCAATATAGCCGAACAAAAGGCAGTTTATGACGGTGGAAATAAGCCCTACTACAATCTGGTCAAAGCCCTCTTTAAGTATGAGCTTTTTCATTCCTTTGTAGTATTTTGTAAACGATTGTTTGTATTTATCCGAGAATTCGTCACCGAGTCCAAGAATTCTTATCTCTTTAACGAGGTCCTTGTTGACCATAACGCCCGAATAATAATTCATCTCGCGGCGCTCCTTGGAATGCCGTCTTATGTAGCCGAAGCTCTTTCTTCTGTACGAGAAATTCACTATCGCGCCGGGTGCCGCCGCCGCTATAATCATAACGGGTGCTATGGGACTGAGCGTTGCCAGAACCGTGACGAAGGACACCGCGCTGATAAGCGAGCTTATAACCTTGAAGGTTGCTGAAAGAATGCCGATGGGGCGCATACTCGCCTCTCTGTTTGCATTCTCAAGCTTCTCGTAAAACTCCGGGCGGTCAAAGGACGGAATATCCACCCTTTTGGATTTGTCGATAATCTTCATTTTGATATGATTAACGACAAGCTCTCCGGCAAGCGCGGTTATAATGCCCGAAACCTTTGAGAGCATTCTGTTTGCAAATGTATATATAAAATACGCCAAAAACAGAATGAGAAGCGGACGGAGCGAAACGAAAATATTTTCGCTGATGCTGCCGAGATTCTCTATGCCGATAAGCTCGGCTATGGCGTTAAGTATGTCCTTGGAAATATACGCGCCGACGACCGGCAAGACGCCCTCCAAAAGACACATAAGGCACATACATAAAAGAAGATGCGGTGCGGTTTCCCACACGAGCTTTACTATGTAAAAGAGTCTGAAGGTAAAGCCCTTTATAACCTTCATAAGATACTCCGGCACCTCGCGGAGCGTTTTCGGCTTAGGTATTCCGTCGCCGCGATGCTCGGGCATACCGAGCGGCGCACCTCTGTCAAGCCTTGGCATATCAACCCCTCCTTCCTCTGCGTGCGGAAAGACCGGACCAGAGTATGATTATTATTTGCGCGGGTATACCAAGGAAGAACAGCGTGAAGAAATTGCCCGCGCCGAGTGTCAGCAGCGTGAGATAGACGGAAAGAATAGCCGACCACACCAAAACCGTGATTATAAGATAATTGAGCCGCCGCCTTCCCCAAATGGAATTAAAGACGAGCACCACGACAGCCGAGGTCGGAATCGCGTATATAAACATCAGCCACGCCGCAAGCGAAGCGTTCGGGGCGGATATATTCATTTGAATAAAAACGTAAGTTGCCAAAAGCCACACGAGCATTGCGGCGAGCGCGGATATTATAAATCTGTTCTTCGACACCTGACCGCTCACACTCTGCCGCTCCGAATGCTCGGCACGGAGAAGATAATCAACGCTGACGCCGAACAGATCGGCTATCTCCTTCAGCACCTCAATATCGGGAATCGATTCGGCGCGCTCCCACTTTGAAACCGCCTTATCAGAGTAATTGAGCTTAGCTGCAAGATTACTCTGCGTCATACCCGCGCCGGTACGCAAATCGCATATATTTTTGGCTATTATTTCACGCAAGCAAGACACGCGAGCACCCTCCCAAATACAAAATACTACTATTATTTTAGCACACGCGCGCGGTTTAGTCAAGAGCCGTGAGGGTATAAGATGGCGCAGGGGGCAACAAAAATTCATTCACCAACGCCGCCCGCGCCGAATATAATAGCTACAAAAGGAGGTTGATACTATGAATATCGATAAAAGCCGCCTCGAAGCTCTCAGCTCGCTTGGCGACGATGAGCTTTGGGCACAGATAAGGAGCATCGCAGGCTCGCACGGCTTAAAGCTTCCCGAGGGTACACCGCCCCACGCGGAGCTTGAAAGGCTTCGTGCTATATG